>JALYTI010000126.1 GCA_030854375.1 Acidobacteriota bacterium
ATCAGTCGGCTAAGGAAGGATTAAAGACGGCTGTAAACTAAAAGGTAACTATACTTATCCTCGTACAACCGCGTCAAGGTCGAGCCACTTTTTGCTGAACTGGTTCAATTTTCAAAATTATTAAATCCGAAGGACTGGCAGCTAGTAGCCCGTCCGTAAGGGCGGGGAGGTCTATTCTCGATGGTCAGAGGCCCAAAGGGCCGGCACCAATCGTGGCGCACCTTCGGCGCTTAGGTAACTAATTGTCGATCCTACCCCGCCCTCACGGACGGGGCTACTAGCTGCCAGTCCTTCGGACCTAAACTCATGATGATGATTGAAACTGAACCAGTACCCAACGTTGTCGTACCATTCACGCCCAGTGATTGCGACTTCCGAATGATGCCGGGTGTCGATTCTCTCAAGTGTCATTTGAAGAATCCGCTTGAGCTTTCCTTAGACCACACCCGATGAATTAAGCTATAATCCGCGCGACCTATACAAAAATCCCCGACAGGATCGAACCACTTGGGACAGCAACAACAAGTCTCCAGCAAGTATGCTGGAAAACGACTTCTGATAGTCGATGATGATTCCGACATGCGCATGCTGCTGGCTGAATATTTTCGCCGGCTCGGGTTCCACGTAGAGGACCACGAAACGGGCACGGCAGCGCTGGGCCCCGCGATCACAGGCAGATTTGATTGTTTCATCCTGGACGTTTCAATGCCCGGCATGACGGGTTTTGAACTCCTGAAGCGCGTCAGGGACAGAAAAGTGCAAACTCCCGCGCTCTTTTTGACTGCGCATGATGCGCTCGATTACAAAGTGGCCGGCTTTGAGGCGGGCGCTGACGATTATCTCGCCAAGCCCTTCAGCCCGCGAGAGCTTGAATACCGCGTCGAGGCTTTATTGAAACGGACCGGGGCTTTGCAGCCCGCGACGGATAACGAGCGCGTCGAAGTTGGGGATCTTGTGATCGACAAGCGGCGTCATGAAGTCATCAGACAAGGCGTTAGAATCGATCTTACTCCGCTTGAATTCCAGATTCTGGAGTTGCTTGCGTCTGAGCCCGGACGGGCCTGGTCGCGTAATGCGCTGCTCGATAAAGTTTGGAGTACGGAGTATGAAGGTTACCAGCGCAACATCGATCCGCACATCAATCGGCTCAGGAAAAAGTTGGAAGTTGATCCAAAGAATCCCCGCTACGTGCTGACCGTTAGAGGCGTGGGATATAAACTTAACGAAGCTCCGTAGCTTGCAAACGTCCGTCCCTGGACCATTCCACTTCAGTGCTTCAAGCCGTGTCAACACCCTCGTCAAAAACCGCCGGCGCCTTTCCAGATTTCGGATCTACGTGGCGCGGGCTTGCGTTAATTGTCGCTTTAGTCACACTGGCAGTTTGCGGGAATTCTATCGGTCGTACTCATGCGCAGCAGAAACCGCTGGTTCCTCCGGCATATGTCACTCCGATCCACTGGGGCAAACAGAAGGGCGTCAAAAAATACCGGCTTCAAATTGCGGGCGACGAAGCGTTTAATGACGTGCGCTTTGATGGCCCGGTTATTGGGGAACGATATCTCGTTAGAGACTTTCCGCCGGGGCGTTACTATTGGCGCATCGCTCCTTCCTCTTCCCAACCTCGCCCGTTCCATCGGCCCGCGTATTTCATCGTTCCGGGTAACATCTCAGTCGTAAATAAAATTGGGGAGAGAGTCGACAAAGTAATTCCCAACGTCGATTCCGGCTGGCTGGCGGCAACTGGAGATGTCGCGGCTCCTATGCGGACGTCTCTCGCAACGGGTTCCGAGGCTCATTTCATCGGCGTGAATTCTGAAGGAACGGTCTATGCGCTTAATGGCTCAACAGGCGTGGCCTTATGGACCGCGCGCTATAGATCCAGTCCTTTGGCAAAGACGGCAGCATCGTTTCAACCTTTTCGCCCGCTAATCTCGAAAGCACGTAATGGCCCATCTGTTGTTCCCATTGTCATCGTCGCTTACGACGGAGGTGTTCGCGCACTTAAGGGCGCAACAGGCCAGCAGGTGTGGCGCGCAGATCTTCCCGGTAACGCCACAAGCGGAGTGGTAAGTGAAGCCAGTTTACCCACACGCAAAGTTTATTTGATTATCGATAATCTACAGCGCGGAAGTTCGCTTGTGGTTATGGATGCTTCGTCGGGCAGGATTGAAACGCAAACGAAATTAGCCGGTCAAGTGGTCAACAGTGTAGTGGGTTCTCCGATTTTGTTTGGCAACAACAGTCGTCCGAGCTTACTGGTCGCGCTTCGAGACGGTGTTATCGCTGTCTACGATGCGGCTGGTCAACTTATTCGTTCCATCAGTACCGGTGCTGAAGTAACCGCTGGTCCGGTCATTGTCGAGAGTCTGCGGCGTAAGTTAATCCTCGTGGGCACCAGCAAGGGACTTGCGGCGTTCACTGCGGAAACCGATATCGCAGATCTTAAGTTTCTTCGATACATCGGACTGGGAGAGGGACAACAGGTAAGATCGTTGACTGCCGCGGACGTAGAAGGAAACAGAATTTCGGAAGTCGTGGCCGTCACAAATAATAGTGGCACAAATAGTGGTGGCACAAACGGTGGGCGCGTCTCTCTGGTTGATCCTGATCAAATGCAGATCAGATGGTCTGTCGATTCATCTATCGTGGGCGCCGAGATCGGCGGCGCAGCCGTTGCGGACATGAATAACGACGGACGCCTGGATGTTTTGTTGCCCGGCAAGGATGATTTCGCACTGGCGCTTTCCGGCAGTAATGGATCGGTGATTTGGAAGTCACACTTGCCGGTCGCAACCAGAGCGCCGGTTCAGACCAAAGCACAACTCAGATCGTTCGCTGTCACAACCCTCCGCACCGGGCGTCTAATGTTGGTTGGAAGTGATGTCGCTGCCGGAGGGTTGCGGGCAATCGAAATTATCCCGGCGACGGTGATATCAAATGTTCGTTAGGAGAAGGCAGTATGTGGATCTTCAGCGCGGCGCTTTTCCTGGTCTGGCTGATATTGAAATTCGCACTGCATAAAGGCGGCTTTATTCATATGCTGTTGATCGCCGCAATCTGTGCGGCGGGGATTCAATTAATAGCTTCTCGCAAAACCCGGTATCAAAAGATGTCCTCCCCACGATAGCCTTGACCCTTTTCTGAACAGTCGGCAACAATGGCCGCCGCTGTAGCATCAACTATAAAGGTACTTGGAAATAACACTTCCAACTTGAACCAATAGTTAGCATCAAGCTTTTAAGGAGTTTTCGATATGCGTTTCCGTCCCATTTTCAGCCGTTTCGCGATTCTGACATTTGTACTGTGCGCCACAACTCTGAGCACGACGGTGCTCGCGCAAAGCGATGTGCCGCGGCGCACCATCGCGGTCACCTATCCGCTGGATGAGAGTGTTGAGGTTAAATTTCGTGGCACGACGCTGCTGCCGAGACTGAAGGGCGAAGCTAAAGTGAAACGAGCGGGTCGCCGAGGAACGCGCGTCGAGCTCTCCGTCGATAATTTGCCTCGAGCAAACGAGCTCGGAGGAATCTATACGACTTTTGTGCTGTGGGCCGTTTCGCCGGATGGACGCGCTGACAACCTGGGCGAAATAAAGAGAGGTGGCAGTCCATTCATAGCTTCGAAGCTGGATGTGACCACGCCGCTTCAGACGTTTGCCTTAATCGTGACTGCCGAACCTCATTTTTTGATGAAGGTCCCAAGCCGTATGGTCGTGTTGGAAAACCTTCCGCCTCAAAGACTGGGCAAGAGCCAGGTTGAAACGGTCAACGTGCAGTACATCGGAAACTCGAGCGACTATTTCAGGGACCAGCGCGTGCCTGAGATTGCGTCAACCGATTATCGCGACTTACCAGTCTCTTTGTTGGGAGCGCGCCAGGCATTAAACCTGGCACGATTCGCCGGCGGTCCTCAGGATGCACCCCAGGAACTGCAGCAGGCTGAAGATGATCTGCTTGCCGCTGAGAAGGCCTTAAGATTTAATCAGCCCACCGCTGAAGTTGATGTGCTTGCGCGTAAAGCCACCTCGTCCGGTGCGCGAGCCGAGGAGATGGCATTGGCAAGGCGTTCTGCGCGCTTGCGCCGCGAGGACATTCAACGCCGGGACGAGGCACTGCATTCCGCGGAGAAATCGGCCGAATCCGCGCAGCGAGAGATCGAACAACTTCGCGGTGACCTGGACCGTGAACAAAGAGCACGTGAGTTAGCTGAAAGAGATGCCGCTGCCGCGAGTGAGCAATTGCGCGAACAGCGCATTGAGGTGGCGCGTCTGCGCGACGAACTGCAGACGGTGCGCTCCGAGGGCGAAGCGGCAAAGCTAAATCTCGCCCGCATCGAAGGTGCAAAAAGCGCGGAAGACGAGCGCCGGAATGCGGAACAACGCGAACAGCAGAGACGAGCGGGTGAGGCAACTTTGAAGCAGGCGCTTGCGAAGTATGGAACAGTAAAAGAAAGTTCCAAGGGCTTTCAACTGTTGCTGCCTGAGTCGATCTGGAGTAGTCCGCGCACTGCAATGTTGGTTTCTGCTGCTTCCGCAAAACTCGAACCTCTGGCTGCGTTGCTCGCAAGCAATCCTGATTACCAGATTCTGATAGAGTCCTACACGGACAGCAAAGGTGACGAAGTCTCGCTGCAACAGTTCACACAGGAACGGGCACGTCAGATATCAGATCGTTTTCAGGAGGCAGGCGTTGAGGCTTCGCGTATTCAGGCGAACGGCATGGGAGCAGCTAATCCACTGGCCACAAATGCCACACTGAACGGCAGGGCCCGAAATCGTCGTACAGAAATTACCTTAATAGTAGTTCCAACTCGCAATACGGCCGCGAATCAGTAGGCAGGAGGCAGGAGCAGGCGGCAGGAGCGGGAGGTAGGATACTTACTGATCGTTGCTGCCAGACAGGTGCACGTAAATCAGTGTTATTAGTGCGGAGCGCTGCTGCCTCCTGCCGTCTGCGCCTGCCGTCTCTCTCCTCCACCTGCCGTCTGGCTCCTGCCCCTCTCATAAGACATGTCTCCACTCGAAGTTTTACAACTAGTCGGTTACTCAATAGGCGCAGTCTTGCCGCTTTGGATGGGGACGCTACTAGCTTCGCGCCGGAGGAAGTTGAGTCCAGTAGAGCGAGGGTTGTTTGTTCTCGCGCTAAGCATGTGCGGCTGGCACAGCAGTAATCTGATCATCACCCTGCATGGACTCTTTGGCCTCGGGTTCAACAACTGGACTACGTTGCTGCGACTTGCCGACACAGTCGCCGTCATCAGTATTACCTTTGCTTATTCCTTCCTGCTTCACGTTCACATCTATCTCTGGGCCAACTCTTCACATCGGCCTCTGAAACGCGGTGAAAAAGTTCGAATCTATCTTTCGTACGCGCCCACGATTTTTCTCACAATAGCGATCTACAAGATCTGGGCCCGCCCATACGCCCCTATGCTCACGAGGCTCCACTTCTTCGTGATTCCCATGGCGGTCTGGATAACTTACGTGCTGGGAGTAATTGCCGTCACGGAATTACTTATTGCTAAGAAGAGCCAAAACCTCAGCGAGCAGCGAATCATGCGAACACTCGCTGCGTCGTTTGTAGTTATCGGACTCGTGATTCTCGCCGCACTTGCGTTTGGTTTGGGGGAAGGCACTCAACTTGGCTTGTATCTGAAGACGATTGCGAATCTGGGATCGCTACTGCCCTCGGCGTTGCTCGCTTATTACATCTACCGTTATCGCTATCTGGAGCTAATCATTGAAGAGAGTTTGATAGTCGCGTCGTTCGCCGCGGTAGTCCTGACAATTTACATCTATGGCATACGCACGATTGGCGACTGGGTGACATCGCGCTATGGCGTGCGGCCTGGGGTGGTGGAAGCCCTACTGATACTCGGTCTGGCCCTTGCGGCGGCTCCACTTAGGCGCTGGCTGGAGAAGCGATTTCACAAGTTGTTTGAACGTGAAGCCGCACTCTATCGTCAAATTGTTTCGCGTATCAGTTCGGACGCCGGCCAATACAAACAGCTGCCCGAGTTGCTCGACTTCATTCAACAGCAAACGACTACAGCTTTAGGACTACGAAGGGTACGCATCGTGCTTAGCGGCTTCGTAGGTTCAGACGAAGCACGCGAAAACGGCGGAAGAACGAAGGGCAGCTTAGACAGTCCAGGATCCGGAGTGACAGTAAGCGAGCCCTGGGTGTCGGAGATTTTGAACATTTCCAGCTGCGATAATTGGGCACCGGTAGAAGAGAACGCTTTGGTTGACGCTGAAGGTTACACAATCGCTTATCCATTGAGGCGCGAGCAAAGAGTTTCCGGACTTCTGCTGGTAGATGCAGCTTCGGGAACGCTGACCCAGGATACGCGCTCCGTTCTGGAAATACTCGCGGGTCAGGTTGCGATTGCGATTGAAGACTGCCGACTGGTAGAGGAAAACGTGCGACTCGAAAGAAGGCTCGCCGAACGTGAACGTCTGGCAACCCTCGGGCAGATGGCGGCGACAGTTGCTCACGAGATCAAGAACCCGCTCTCCGCAATTAAGTCCATCGCTCAGGTAATGGGCGAAGATGAAACTCTGAGCCAGGACTACGCCCGAGATTTGAGTCTCATCGTTGGTGAGACCGATCGATTGGGCCAGAGCGTGACGCAGTTGCTAACGTTCGCGCGCAAAGAGACTCCG
>JALYTI010000628.1 GCA_030854375.1 Acidobacteriota bacterium
GTAACACAAGCACGTCGACGCCCTCCCTAATGGTCGGGCTACTGCCCCGGTCGGGCTACTGCCCCGATCCAATCGCTCGCGTTTCCAGTTATTCATTCAGGAACGAATTCAGGCAGGATGATTGACATGCTAGCCGCAAGATCGCCTGCAAGATCGATGGCCGCTTGCAAAGCTGCGGGCTCGGAACCTGCAACCGGTGTGGTAATGCGGACCATTGCTCCATCGGAACGGCGCATGCGCACACTGTCAATTACCGTATAGACCTTGCCCCAGTACTCGCTCGCAACTACGCGTCCGCGACCCTGGTACCAGTAAAGCAATAACTCTTTATGGTCGCCGTTCTGTATCAAGTACTTGTTCGCTACGAAAGGGGCTTTTCCCTTTGGCGTAATCGTTACTCTTCCGGGGTCGCTCATGACCCACCCGGCTCCCGGCAAACAATTGAGCGGGCTATGATAGGTGGCGCCCTCTCGCTGGCTCGCGTAGTAACCCACATAGAAATTCACAACCCGGCCATCGGCGCTGCGATAGTTACGCAGAAGATAATCGCTCGCACGAAGAACGGCGAGTGTTTGACTATCAAACTGTTCGTCACCGCCGGACCGCTCCCAGGTACCGATTTGCCGTGGAAAATCTTTCAACTCCTTGCGCTCGACGCGCGCTTCACCGAGATATTCCCAGGAATTGACTACCAGTCCGCCAGCCAGCAGCAGAACAAACAAAATCGCGAAGCGACGGCGTTTCATCTGTTCCCTCCTTCTACTGGAGCCAGAGGCGCTGCCATTGGTCCATTTATGGAGGAAGTCGATTGACGCGAGGATTTTGTTGATGTTCGCCGGCCACGGTCGAGCACCCACCCAACCGTGAACAACATAAGAAACGCCACGACGTAGATCACCCATCCGGAGAAACTATGGAAAAAGCCGTCGGCAATTTGAGTACCGTAGTAGCGGGCGAGCACACCGGTTCCGCTAACTCGAAGCGCGTTCGTAAAGATTGCGATAGGTACGGCTGACAACACGATTATCGCGGATCGCCAAAATCCGTAGCGCTTCAAAGACCTGAGCCGCGCAGCAATACGAGATCGAACGTCGGACCGAGTGCCCTCGGGTTTGTGGCCCTCGCCGCAGTTTCCACCTCGCGGATGTGTGAAGTATGCGAAGACTACGGCCAGCGTCACGAGCGTCATAAGAGATCGTATGCCGCTGCAAGCTTCGACCACTTCGAGCTTCTTCGTCTCGCGCGCACCAAGCGGCATCAATTCAATTACGTTTCCCTGCCGTAGCACAGGAATATCAAAAAGCGTCATCGCCCAAACGGCACACCGCGAAGCAAAAAGCTGCAGCGGGAAAGCTATCTTGTTGAAGATGATTGCGGGTATTGGGATCGCGAGGAGAAGTAAAAACAAAGGGACAATTAACAGCCGCAGCAGACTAAAGCCCCAAAAGTACAAAACTGTTCCGGCCAGCATGAGAACCAAAGAAGTTCTTTGGATATAGAGTTCGGCCCCGGCAGTACCGGCCCAGAGAGCAAGCAAGGCAAGCAAGACTGCAGCCACTCCCCAGATCATCGAAGGACGTTGAGTTGCACGCGCTAGTCGTTCCCGCTGACTCCAGAGAATGTAGGCGATGATGAACGGGATGAGCAGGCCGTGGGAATAGTTCTCGTCAGTCCACCAATCGTGGCCCAGCTTCGCAAGCACGGTTGCATAAGCAAAGATTAGCGCTGAAGAAATGGCAAGAATTCGCCAGAGGTGTTTGGTGCCAAAGGCACTGGTTGGGACACTCATTAAGGATCCGTCCGGGGTGTTTGCGCAGGGAAAGGGGCAATTTCCCCCGCGAAAACCAATCGCATAACTAAAACATTGAATTCAACCCGACTTTCAAACGTGTCACTCTCAAACGTGTGGCTTTCAGACCTGTCACTTTCAAGCGTGTCACTTTCTGACGTGGCACAGGGCCGCCCTTGAAAAGGAGATGGCTCAATTCAACAAAACGCCTAAAGCGATCTAAATTCCGCCTGGAAGCGCCGATGGGATCAAGCTTCTAACTGTGATTTGCTTTGCCTCAAAAGCAAGGATCATGTCAATTTCGGCTTTGCCGCCTGATGTGCGGTGGCTGTGCCCCGCCGTAGGGTGCATTTGACCTCTTGGGCTACGCCCTTGGTATGGCCTTTGGCCTAACAAATCCGAGGGCTAAGCCCGAGCCAGGGCATAGCCCGGAAATAATCTGGCTGCTGCCGGCGGGGCATAGCCACCGCCGCACATCAGGCGGCAAAGCCGAAGCCAAAGCAACGGGAGACTTTTAGGGGCAGAGTCCATAC
>JALYTI010000629.1 GCA_030854375.1 Acidobacteriota bacterium
CTCTATGCTTCAGCCCGCGAAAGCCTCCGATGAGGCGGTCCATCATCTGCTTGTCGCCAAATGGCCGCAGGGGCCCATCGACAATAACAATTGCCGCAGTCTTCTTTGGATACTTGCGATAGAACTGTCTGGCCACCGGCGTCCCCATGCTGTGGCCCACGAGCACAGCACGCTTAACGTTGGCATCGCGCAAGACAGCGTTCACGGCGCGAGCAAAAAGTTCCATGCTATATGCAATTTGTGGTTGATCACTTTTGCCATGGCCGGGAAGATCGAGCGCGATGACACGATTCCATTTCGAAAACTCAGCTACCTGGTCCCGCCAGTAATCCTGGTTGCAGGTCCAACCATGAATAAAGACGATAGCTTCGTTCCCTTTCCCGTAGTTCTTGTAATGGACTCGTACCCGCATCTTCTTTCCCGCGTCCATGATCGCATAATGCGACTCTCCCGCAGGTGAGGCGAGCGTTTGGGCTGTAGACATTTGAGCTGCCGCCAGCAGGACAACCACGGTAAGGAGCAATAAAGATAATCGACGCAATTGCGGCACCTGCAGGGCCTGTCTTACCCCGGTAGATCCGAGGCTTTTTCTCAGTTTGGTCATTGGCGTGTTCCTCTCTGTCGACTGTTGAGTGTTTGGATATTGCTTTCGTCGCAGCGACGTTTGGCTTTTGTCGCAGAGCGACCTTTGAATGTAGCCCGGCTTTTCAAGGCGCGGTATCAACGTTATGGCACCGACAATGCCTTTTTAGAGTGCGCTGACCTGTCAGCGCTTTGGCCGGTCGCGACCCGTTGCGACCGATCGTACGCAAATTTCTATTGAAGAAACACTAGCCGTTCCAGCGGCCAGCGCACGCAACGGGCGTTCGCCAATGGCGAAAGCACTCGCTATCAACGTTGACCGCAGAAATCTGCGCCGGTCGAATTCGTATCCGACTTTACCAGCTTCACTGGTCATGTAGGGAATTCTTACCAATCACCGTGCTAAGTGTCGAGTACCGAGTTGTATTGCTTCCTGGTGTCTGCCTACTGCCCACTGCTCACTACTCAATGAACCGTCACCGATTTCAGGATGCCGTTCAATGCCTCAGTGTCGCTGTCGCTGATGATGGTGGTGATAAGACCGAGGGCATAACCTTTCTTAATCACGACATAGTATTTTTGTCGCACCACACTCTCCCCAGGCCTAATTGTAATCGTCAACGTGTGGAACTGCACTCCGTTAATTGTCTCTACCTGTTGGTCATCCACAAAGGTGACCGGCACTGTCGACTGTTGCAGCACAGATTTCAACTTTTCAATATAGATCGGGCCGGTAGCCGAGAGCGGCACTGGCTCTGCCAGCGTCATGAAGAGGGCGTTCAATTGACCGGGCGTGCCCAGAGGAACCTTTGAGATTGTCAGTAGATTGATAGTGCGATCTACGGCAGCCTCCATCTGAGTTTTGTCCTGTTCATTTTTGGGCACGATCGCAGTCTTGCCGCCCTCAGTTATCTTCTTTTTGACCGCATCACCACCAATATTCCAGCCAGCCGGGATCATGAGTCGCAGACCGAAATAATCATTTTGATAAACTGAGCCAGTGATAACTCCAGACTCAGCAGGAGATAGTTGCCCGTTCTGGCCTTGGGCCGCCGTCGGACTGGCGAGGACTACTGGTTTCGCCTCCTGCTGCGTTTTGCACGTACGTGCTCGCGCTACGGCGCTGCACAGCATGAGTGTGACTAATAACTGCGCGAGTACGAATACGTGTGCCAGAGTTCTCACTAGAGGCTTCTTCATTTGCGGCAGACTCCTTCTTGATCGATGAGCAAACTTAATCGGTTCGACCAAACGTAATACGAATTTTACACCGGACTAAGCAAAGCGGCGCCAAGCCGCCGCCTTTTTGGAGTGCGCTGACCTGTCAGCGCTTTGGTCGCCTGCGACTTGTCGCAGCCGTCTGTCCAGCTGGATGAGACTCTACCACTGCAGCACAAAGAGCATCGGCGTCAAGCCGCCGGAGACCAAAGCGGCGCCTAGCCGCCGCACTCCAAATTGTATCTGCGTAGTGTGCGGATATGCTCATGTCCTGCTGCTTAGTGTCTACTGTTTACTTTCCTTGGTACCAATTCCGTGGTCGTGTCCCGTCGCTTCTTGTGCGCAAAGCCTCTAACAAAATGCTGTGACCCTGGCGTATTAAATTTCTGCCGGTAGGCGCGGTCGACAGCCGTTTTCAGGCGCTCGCTCCTGGTGAAGACTGCGCGCACGGGAATTTCGCGTCCATCGACTTCAATTATTCCGGCGGGCTCTTCGAGGAAGACACGGTACCACCCTCG
>JALYTI010000630.1 GCA_030854375.1 Acidobacteriota bacterium
AGGCTGGTGGCTACGGCCGCCGAGCGTTCCGGGGCGACAAAAGTGATCTCATCGCGAAATCCCTTCTGTTTGCGAAGCAGCGGAAGAATTTCGCTCTCGATAATGCGGGTAAACTCTGGGGCGGAACTAGCCTTAAGTTTTATAGATACATGTCGTGCAAACATTTTTTTAATCCTTAGGTGTTCAGCTGTGGATTTCAGGCGATCTGGAAGATGCCAGAGGATCTGAGAGCGGAGTAAGCTGGACTCGGTTCGAATTCACCCTACGCTAATACCGCGTATATGTCAAATGCAGGATATATTGTGTATCGGGAATAGTGCTTAAACGTAGGCTGGGTTGACGATGAATAGTGAAAGCATAAGCCCGCAAAGCGGGCGACAGAGAAGCGTGGTAGAATGCGGCGATTCTCATGGTGAAAGCCGCAAGAGCATTCGAAAGAAGCCAACCATACCTTCCGCTACCAAGTGATTCGCTGCGGTCGCTTTACTATCTGCCACCACCACTCAAGTGGGCTGGCGGAAAGCGCTGGCAGGTGCCGCACTTAAGAAAGTATTGGGAAAGCGAAAGTCATCGCAGGCTTGTCGAACCTTTTTGCGGTGGACTGGCTGTAACGCTTGGACTGCTGCCCGAACAAGCACTGCTTAATGACATTAATCCTCATCTCGTCAACTTTTATCGATGGCTCAAGCGAGGCTTGACTATCTCGATTGAGATGGCTAACGAGGAAGCTCTTTTCTATGCGCATCGCATGAGATTTAATCAACTCTTGTGCTCAGGCAAGGCTGAAACGAAGGAAGCTGCGTCGCTCTTTTATTATTTGAATCGAACCGGCTACAACGGCCTCTGCCGTTTCAATCGCAGTGGCGAATTCAATGTCCCGTTTGGCAGCTACAAGAAGATTAATTACATTCGAAACTTCATCGCTTATAAAGCAGCGGTCGCCAACTGGGAATTCACGAGCTCAACTTTCAATCGGATTCCGCTCGGGCGAAATGACTTTGTTTATGCTGATCCCCCATACGACGTGGAGTTCACTCAATATTCAAAGGACGGATTCGGCTGGGAGGATCAAGTTAAAACTGCCGAGTGGTTAGGGAAGCATCCGGGTCCGGTCGTGCTTTCGAATCAGGCGACAAAGCGCATAGTTCAACTATACGGGAAGCTCGGATACAAACTCATCAAGCTCAACGCGCCTCGACGAATTAGCTGCACCGGCGACAGATCTCCAGCCGAGGAAGTTCTAGCGCTGAAAAATCTCGGTTAATCATGCCGCGTGATACCCGCACAGGTGGCGTACTCGAACAGATGATCCTGCCTTCACTTGAGCGGGGCGGATACCAATACAAAGTGCGCGTGAAGATTGGGCAGCGACTTGGCTGCGGGTCTCACTATGTCGATGTCATCGCGGAGAAGGACGGACGGAAGTTTCTGGTTTCGTTGAAGTGGCAGCAAGTCTCAGGCACGGCCGAACAAAAGATTCCATTCGAAGTTATCTGTCTTTCGGAAGCTCTTGAAACTGGAGAATACGTGAAGGCGTACGTAGTCCTTGGTGGAGAAGGCTGGACACTCCGGAAGTTCTATACTAGCGGCGGACTAGCAAAATATCTGCGCGGAGCGGAAAAAGTTGAAATCGTCACGCTCGAAAGCTTCGTCGCGAAAGCAAATCGCGGGCAGCTCTGACCTACCCTGATGTAGTCTTTCTCACGTCTGCTTGTCTTTCTCAGTCTGAATTCCGAGTATTGCCGACAAAAAGATCACAAGACCGACAAGATCGTTGAACCCTGAAGGGGTTTCGATAACACGCCTCTCCTATTCAACCCTCTCAGGGTAGGAAGGAAGCGGCTTGTTTGTCTGGGGAATGGAATGCTGTCTTATTCCAGTTTCCTTAGCCATTTCTATACTCGCCCTGCATTACGTGGGTGGTTCCGAAGTATAACCGTTGGCTTCCAACATTCTCTTCAGGGGACCGAAGGCGGTTTCAGCCTTAGCGAATATTTCTCTCTCCGCCTTCGCTACTTCAGCTTGGTCTAGGGAGAGGATTCTTGGGAAGCTAGCGACAAATACTTCGATCAACCCTGTCTGCTCGAAGACATTTCTGAAGAGATATAGCTGCGCTACACGTTCAAGTGTTGGTCCGGAAATCTGATACATGTCATTCACCCTGTCGATAAGATCCTTGACGGGTATGGTGCTGGGTGGAACTTTGTCATCCCACATAATCAAGAAGTCACCGTTCGGCTCGTATTTCCAATGGCCGTGGGCTGCAGCATTTCTTCGCCAACCTGCTTCACCGTCGACCAAACCTGGAT
>JALYTI010000631.1 GCA_030854375.1 Acidobacteriota bacterium
GCCTACGACTGTGCCTTCCTGAGCTGCGGCTTTGGTAGCGTTGAGAGCGTCTTCGACGCGCGTCTTAATCTCCTTCATCGCCGTTTCGGTGGCCGCGCCCACTTTTACCACCGCCACACCGCCCGCAAGTTTAGCTAGCCGCTCCTGCAACTTCTCGCGATCGTAATCCGAAGTAGTCTCTTCGATCTGTTTTCTAATCGTGGCTATTCGGCCTTGAATGGCCTTGCGGTCGCCACCGCCTTCAACAATTGTTGTGTTGTCTTTATCGACAATGACGCGCTTTGCTGTACCCAGGTCCAAGAGCTGAACGTTTTCGAGTTTCACCCCAAGATCTTCAGTTATTACTCGAGCGCCCGTCAGGACTGCCAGGTCCTCCAGGATCTCCTTGCGCCGATCGCCGAAAGCGGGCGCTTTGACGGCGCAAACTTTTATCGTGCCCCGCAGCTTGTTAACCACAAGTGTCGCCAGCGCGTCACCCTCAATGTCTTCGGCAACAATTAATAGTGGCCGGCCGCCACCTGCTGCCTGCTCCAGAATTGGAAGCAGATCGCGCATGGCAGAAATTTTTTTCTCATGCAGGAGAATGAGCGGCTCTTCGAGCACAGCTTCCATGCGATCAGAATTAGTAACGAAGTAAGGCGACAAATATCCGCGGTCAAACTGCATTCCTTCAACTATTTCCAGTTCAGTCTGCAACCCCTTTGCTTCTTCGACGGTAACCACTCCATCCTTGCCAACCTTCTCCATAGCCTCGGAGATGAGCCTGCCAATTTCGCGATCGTTGTTTGCTGAGACGCTGGCGACATTCATCAAGTCATCCTTGCCTTTGACTGTCTTGGAAACGCGCTGAAGTTCCGCAACTACCGCCTCAGTCGCCATTTGAATCCCGCGCTGCAAAGACATCGGATTCGCACCTGCCGTGACGTTCTTCACGCCGTGTCGAAAAATCGCCTGCGCCAACACTGTCGCGGTAGTCGTACCATCGCCCGCTGTGTCATTAGTTTTCACCGCCACTTCGCGCACCATTTGCGCTCCCAAATTTTCATACTTGTCTTTCAGCTCAATTTCTTTGGCAACAGTGACACCATCCTTTGTGATGACAGGCGATCCATACTTCTTACCTATCACAACGTTGCGCCCCTTGGGACCGAGAGTCACGCGCACCGCATTCGCGAGTATGTTCACCCCCTGCAACATTGCGCTTCGAGCCTCTTCTCGAAACTTCATCTCTTTTGCAGCCACTCTCTTTTCTCCTTTACGGATACTCCTTTCGATAATTAGTCGAAGGAGTTACTCGAAGGCCTGATTAGCCCGCTTCGAACGACGTCCAACCTTGACCCGCGCCGGGCGCACTAAGCGGTCGCCAATCTTGTAGCCACGAGCATACTCAGCCACAACTTTGCCCTCGTCTTCCGGCTCCACTTCTACCGTCTCCACCGCTTCGTGCAACTCCGGATCGAAGGTTTGGCCCACCGCCTCAATTGGCTCGACACCGGCGGCAGCAAGCGCGTTCTCGAAGCTCGACGCTGTCCGACGTATGCCTTCGCCAATCACTTCAGTCGAGCCCCCGGTCTCGGCCGCTTCTGTCGCGCGTTGAAGATTGTCCAGCACCGGTAACAAGCCGGCAATGAAGTTGGCTTTCTCGCACTGGGCCCGTTCTTCCGCCGCGCGATTTAACCGCTGTCGAGTCTCGTCGGTTTCACTTTGGAGCTGCTTGCGCAACTGCTCAAAACGCGCTTGTACTTCCTGTGTCTTTTGCTCCGCAGCCTTCGTGCGCGTTTCAAGCTCTTCAACATAACTTGGCCTAAGATTTGGCGGCTCATCGGCCGAGTGTTGACCAGTATCGCCGCTGTCATCCAATTGAATGCGCCGCCGATCTGTTACGCGAATCTCAGCGTCATCATTCCGCGTGTCTTTCCGATCTTTCCCAAAAAAGTCTCTAGCCATGCAATCCCTCGTTCCCGGAATTCTTTGAAGTTTTCATCCCTCTTTGAATTCTCTTCTAGGAAACCTTTATTTCCACTCGCTGCGATTTTCGCTCCGGGCGTTTAGGAAGATGCACCTGAAGCACTCCATCCTTATACTCGGCCTTTATGCCGTTTTGATCGACGGAGACGGGCACGCTAAAGGTCCTGAGGAATTTGCCCCTGGGACATTCGCCACGGTGCTGTGTCGCATCTCGGCCTGGTCGCGTTCCTTTTATAGTCAACCGGTTGTCGTCAATACTGATATCAAGCGTCGCGCGGTCTATGCCCGGAAGATCAGCCGCTACCGTGTATTCCGTCTCGTTTTCATAGACATCGGCGG
>JALYTI010000632.1 GCA_030854375.1 Acidobacteriota bacterium
TCAGGCTGGTAGAGGATATCCTCAAATACCAAAGGAATTTCTTTAAGGTGGTGTAGCAGGCGCTGGTACTCTTTTTGTGGCAAAGCAGCGAGCAGCCGGTTTTGGACTGGTGAGGGTCGTTTTGTAGATACCATGTGGGCTCCTTGTTACTGAACGACTGCAAAACGGCACAAGGAGGGTTCGCGGAAACAGGTCCCGATGTCGAATGTCGATGTTATTAATGCATAAACCTGGGAGCAGAATAAAAATACTCCGTGCCCCATCCTAATCCTGACTGGATGGGGAGCCTGGTCACTAAGACTGCCCACGAGTAATTTGCTTACTGACTATAACGGTAGGCGCTTATTCTGTAAGTGCGTTGACGCACATACTAATCGATCTAAGTCGCTGTTTGATCTGGGCGGGGTCTTAGCATCGAATTGAACGGTGGAACCGAAAAGGGTAAGAAGGAACCTATGCAAACAAGCGGTCATACTCGTTCCTGACGACCTGGTAACACTCGCAGACGTTTGACTCCAAGCCCTTACGATCCAGGATCGTCATATCGCCACGAACGTAGCTAATATAACCCGATTCTTGCAGCCGCTTCGCTGCATGAGTGATACCCTCGCGGCGCACACCCAGCATGTTGGCGATGAGATCGTGGGTCATTATCAGCCTGTCTGATGGCAAACGGTCGTGGCTCAAGAGTAGCCAGCGGCAAAGTTGCTGATCCACCGAATGCAGTCGGTTGCAAACGGCAGTCTGCGAAATCTGAGTAATCAGCGCTTGCGTATAGCGCAGCAGGAGGTTGTGAAATCGGCCGGCGAGAACGAATTCTTCCTTGAGCACTCTTGCTTTCATTTTGAAAGCTCCACCTGCGCTTTGAACCACCCCCCGGTTCGGGGTGGTATCGCCGCCCATGAAGAGAGCAATACCGACCAGGCCATCATTACCCACCACCCCAATCTCCGCAGTAGCGCCATTCTCCATTATGTAGAGCAGGGAGATGATCGCGGTCGTTGGAAAGTAGACGTACTCCATCTGTTCACCCGACTCATAGATAACCTCGCCCAGCGACAGTGAAACCCCCTGCATTTGAGGCAAAAGTCTGGCGAATTCGTCGGGAGATAGCGCGGCGAGAAGCCGATTTTGAAGGGGATCCATATCCGCGGGTATGGTGGCTCCCCCTATTGTGGCAGTTGAACTCATTGAGTCTCTCGGCAGTGAGGGCGGCGGCGTCTCCACTGCGGCATAAATCCTCTTACTAGCCCTGGAGGCGAGGTTAATTGTGTTGTGACCAAAGTAGGGGCCAAGAAATAATATAACTTTTTCGTATGTGCGTCAACGCACATACAAATATTTAAGCGAATGTTTAAGCTTCGCTACAGGCAGGAGAAAACCCCCAGAAGGAGTCGCTCATGGAATCTAGTCGCCCCCATCGCGTTCTTTGCGTTGATGATGACGAGGACGCTTGCGAAATGTTGAGCGTCCTTCTGAAGCACTCGAATATCGATGCAAGTTGTGTCAAATCTGCCGGGCAGGCCTGGGAACTGATGAGAGCGCACAACTTTGACCTTTATCTGCTGGACACATGGTTGCCGGGCCTCGATGGTTTCGAATTATGCCGGCAGATAAGAGCGGTTGATCAATACACGCCGATTCTATTCTATTCCGCGGCCGCCTATGACAAGGACAAACGGAAAGGGCTGGAGGCGGGTGCCAACGCTTATTTAACTAAACCGCACGTCGATGTACTCTTGCGGACGATTATGAACCTGGTCCATCGTCCCGTTAAGGCCCTCGCCGCCGGCAATGCTGAATGGAGAAGGGACGCCTCGTCGGGCCAATTTACATTCAGCCACGAAGACCGCCCAAGTAGATTCGCCCCTTCGCTTGGGACCCAAATTTCGGATTCAGAGAGGGCTTAATGGTCAACCGGCCATACAGAGAAAGTTTCGACGCGGCGGTTGTTAAAAACATTATATGTGTCCGAACGCCCATACAAATTCGCCCGACGAATTTAGTCTTCTTACCGAAGGGTCCCCCCAAGTGAAATTGGTACCCCCCGGAGCACTCGTTTGCGCGGATGCGGCCATAATCGGAAAGGCGTCTGAACGAAGTTCACCGGGGATAAAGAGTGGGTCTCGATGGGGCGAAGACCCACTCTTTTAAATTTCTTTTTTCGACGGAACTCAACAAAAGGTACTTGTGCCTTTCATCGCCTTTTCTGCCTCATCGCTCCGGTATGTGTGTTGGCGCACAGACACATTAGCATTCAGCCCTTAATATTAATTCTTTGGCAATCACCTTTCGACACTGGAC
>JALYTI010000127.1 GCA_030854375.1 Acidobacteriota bacterium
TACGTCTGCTCGCTTACCCGTTTCCAAACTGCCAATTTCCTTTTCCAGTCCCAGGGCTTCAGCTCCATTCATCGTCGCCATGCGCAGAGCTTGTTTAGCGGGAATGGCTTCTGGTCCGCGTAGAGCCTTTTGTAGCAGTGCCATACTGCGCATTTCTGTAAACATGTCGAGACGGTTGTTGCAAGCGGCGCCGTCGGCACCAAGCGAAACGGAGACGCCTGCGTCGAGCATTCTGGCAACCTCGGCAATTCCAGACCCAAGCTTCAAATTCGATGAAGGACAAGTAGCCACATTAGTCCGGGTGGTTGCGAGTGTCTCAAATTCCGCTGCATCGAGATGCACGCAATGGGCCAACACGACATTGCGGCCCGTCAATCCGAGTGAATCGAGATAAGCGACGTTGCGAAGACCTGTCTCGTGCTCAACTAAAGCACACTCATTCTTATTTTCCGAAGCATGGGTATGTACGATCACTTTGTGCTCTCGCGCCAACTGGCCCACTTGCGAAAGAAGGTCGCTCGTGCAACTAAGTGCGAAGCGCGGCGCGAAGCAGTAGCCGATTCTCCCATTGCCCTTGCCATGCCACTTGCCGAGCAATGCCAGCGACTCTTTGATGGAAGTCTTCGTGTCTTCATGCAAAGGCCCGGGCACGTCGGTGCCCTTGTCCATCATGCACTTGCCAACTGTCGCGCGGAAGCCGGTCTCCTCAACGACTCTAAAGACCTCTTCCGTATGATTCACGGTTTCCATCGTTAAAGCACAAGTAGTTCCACTTTTGATAAGTTCGGCAACGCCAAGTCTGGCTGACGCTCTTACCGACTGGGCCGTATGAGCTGCTTCCATGGGCCACACACGTTTTTTGAGCCAATCGAGCAGCGGAAGATCATCCGCAGAGCCGCGGAAAAGCGTTTGACAGAGGTGAATATGGGTCTGAATGAATCCTGGCAACACAGCGCAGCCAGCGGCGTCAATAACCGTATCGGCCTTAAGGCCGGTTTCGCGCATGCTTGCTATGCGCCCGTCGCGAATCAGCAGATCTCCGCGCACGATGGAATCTTGTCCGTCCATCGTCACGAGCGTTCCGCCTTTAATAAGAATTGATTCGTTCATTGCAGGACAGGCATTACTGCCCGTCCCTTCTTCCGTTAGCCTCAAAATAATCCCAGCAGGACCGAAGATTTTCCATTTCTCATTTCATATTTTTCATTTGCCATCTAGCGGACCATCTCTGCCTTCTTGGTGGTTGCTTCCTTGCTTTTTCGGGGTTGCCTTCAATGAAAAATGACAAATGGAAAATAAGAAATGGTAAATCTCTTCCGTCTGACCCGCACGAGCGCCTGTCGCAGGCAGACAGACAGGAATGTCTGTCCTACATGTCTGTTCTACCGCGGCGGATTATCTGTTCAGACTGTTGGCTCTGTAAAGTACGAAAGCAAACAATAAATAAGCGTTCGGCTGCAGGACGAAATCAGATGCCGCAGCCGAACGCTTGATTGTGATCCGGTTTGACTTACTTCTTATCAGCCGTAGCTGCTTTTGCTGTCGGCGCAGCTTCAGGCTTTTCCTCACGTACAGGCATTCCGAGTTTTACTTTCACTTCCCTCTCAATGCGTTTGAGAAGGTCCGGATTTTCCTTCAATGACTGCTTTGAATTCTCGCGCCCCTGGCCCAGACGATCTCCCTTATAGGAAAACCATGCACCGCTTTTGTCAACGACGCGTTGCGCGACGGCCAGGTCGAGAACATCGCCCTCGCGCGAGATCCCTTCGCCATACATGATGTCAAACTCGCATTCACGGAAAGGCGGCGCCACCTTGTTCTTCGCAACTTTAACTCTGGTGCGATTGCCCACAACGCGCTCTGCATCCTTGATGGCCCCGATCCGCCTGATATCCAGCCGCATCGACGCATAGAATTTGAGCGCGCGACCGCCACTTGTGGTTTCCGGATTGCCAAACATCACACCGATCTTTTCACGAATCTGGTTGATGAAGATGAAGCAGGTATTCGACTGCGAAACTATCGCCGTCAGTTTGCGAAGAGCCTGCGACATCAAACGTGCCTGCAGGCCAGGCAACGAGTCGCCCATCTCACCGTCGAGCTCGGCGCGGGGAACCAACGCCGCAACCGAGTCAACTACGATTACGTCAACTCCATTTGAACGCACCAGCGCTTCGGCAATTTCGAGCGCCTGTTCGCCGGAGTCCGGCTGCGAAATCAGAAGCTGATCGATGTCCACGCCAAGTTTACCGGCATAGTCAGCATCCATCGCGTGTTCAGCGTCGATATAGGCAGCTACTCCACCGGCTTTTTGCGCTTCCGCCACAATGTGAAGCGCAAGGGTGGTCTTGCCGGAACTCTCGGGGCCGTAGATCTCAATAATGCGTCCCCGCGGCACGCCACCAATTCCCACCGCCACGTCGAGGCTTAAAGAGGTCGTAGAAATTGCAGGGATATCTGAGATCTCGCGCTCGCCCAGACGCATAATCGAGCCCTTCCCAAATCTCTTTTCAATATTTGCTAGTGCTGCCTCTATCGCCTTGCCGCGATCGACGCTTATTCGGTCATCAGCCATAACATACATCTCTTTCTTCCGCTCCTTTTCTCACGAGCCGCGGCAAAACCACTTCTCTTTGCCGTCAGATTACGTTGAGGATAACACATTCAACGCGAGAATGGAACAGTGTTTCATGCCTGCAACAAGAAATATTTCCCGGAGGGTTGAGTGGTTTCTAAGGTCTCGCTGCAGTACGCAAGGGCAGCCCTCTCTGCGCCGTGGTGTGGCCAGGCCGCGAGCCGTGCCAACGAAAGATGATTACTCCAAACGAGTATTATCAGCTGCCAACACTTCTTCAATTGAGCGTCCCGTGCGGTGTGCCAGTTGATCACAAAGCGAAGGAATCCCGCCGGAAGCCTCATCCTTCGAAATGCGTTCGATTCGCCACATGGGAAAGAACAGATCACCAAACCCGACGAACGGTTCGTCGTGGACTAAGGCACTAAGCCAATCGTCGAACGCATTCAAGTCGAGGCCGCGCAAGAATACTCCAGCCGGACTGATTTCGTCGAGCATGCCCCAGCATTTTTCGCGCGGAGTGTGCAGCACAATGACAACGGCTGCGCCTCGCTGGATTCCCGAGTTGGCTTTATGAAGTTCTTTCATAAGCTGGGCATCAACCCGGTATCGAACACGCAACACAGCTGGACACCTTCGGCGAGATCAAGTCCGGCTGGAATAGTTTAGTTCGCATTAGATCACGCGCCACCATAGCGGAGCGATCAACTCGACCTGACGCGCATGCCAGGATTCTTGTAACGTCCAAAGCTTCATTCAATTGCTCCTGGCCGTCGCCGGATTGCTCGTGCTCTTGAGATATTTTTCAAACCATTCGAGATTGGTCTGCTTAGTTTTCAAAACCATCTTCGGTTCGTTTGGGCCATGAGGCATACGCGGCAGTACGATCATACGCACCGGCACGTTCTGCACCTTCAGTGCATTGTAAAACTCATATCCTTGCGAGATCGGCACGCGCTCGTCTGCTTCGCCATGTTGAATCAAGGTGGGAGTCGTTACACCTTTAGCGTTGAACATCGCCGAGTGAGTGCGGTAAACATCGAGCTTTTCCCAGGGTTGAGCTTCGAAATAATCGGGAATAAAGCTGGGAATATCGGCGGTGCCGATGAAACTCATCAGGTTGGTAACGCCCGCGCCGACTGAAGCGGCTTTGAATCGGTGGGTTTGAGTTATCACCCAGGAGGTCATAAAACCACCGTAACTCCAGCCCATCACGCCCAACCGTTCCGGATCCGCCACGCCCATTTCAATCGCATGGTCGACCCCGGCCATTAGATCCTGGTAGTCGCCGCCGCCCCAGTCTTTGATGTTTGCGAAACGAAATTTTTGTCCGTAACCAGATGAACCTCGAGGGTTCACGCGTAAAACGGCAAAACCGTGCGAAGCAAATGAAGCGACGGGATAGACTCCCCGACTTCCGGGCAGGAACGCCTGTGTGAACACGCCGGTAGGTCCGCCATGAATCACCAAGAGTAATGGCACTCGCGTTCCGGATTTATAGCCTACTGGATATGTCAATAACCCTTCGACATCGAGACCATCTCCACTCTTCCACCGGACAACTTCTGTTCTACCGAGGGGCAAGTTAGGCAAATCTCTATTTGCCAGGCTAATTTGCACCGGAGCAAAGTTGTTGATGCTGGTGACGAAAGCTTCAGGCGCCTTATCCACACTTTGCATCGTGAAGCCCAACATCGAGTGACTACGATTTAGCGACCAACTTCCAAGCACTTCGTTTCCTTTGTTGATTTCAGTTATCGCGCCAGTAGAAATATCGATCGAAGAAAGCCGGCTGCCTGTACCCCTGGCCTCAGCGAAATATATCCGTTTGCCATCGGCAGACCAATCGATCATACCTGGCTGAGCATCGAATGTTTCTGCAAGTAACTTCGGTGCTCCGCCTCCGGCCGGAATGACGGCGATTCGCCGGTATCCAGCCCATCTTGGCGGATCGTCGGAGACAGTAAAGGACAGCCACTTGCCATCGGGTGAGAACGCGGGCTCGGCCTCTGAAGCATTGCTTGCTGCGAGAGTTGTCACTTTGCCCGAAGAAACGTCTACCGCGAGAAGATCCGACGTGGTCCAGTAATCAGCCTTTGGCATTTTGGTGCGTGTGAACACAATTGTTCTGCCATCGGGTGACCAATCAAAGCCGGGAGCGACGTTAGCGTCCCCACTTAACGGTCGCGGATCGCGTTTGCCGTTAGCATCCTTATCGATATTGATTACATTTAGGCGGTTGAACTTGACGCTCTCATCGATCCAGCGCCAATCGTCTTTGCCCTTGGTGTTTTTCTCCTCGTCGTCGCTAGCCGCGTCACGCATCACAAATGCTATGCGCCGGCCATCTGGAGCCCAGGCAAAATTTCCAACGCTGGTTTTCACATCAGTAAGCTGTTCCGCATCGCCTCCGACCAAACGAAGGACAAAAAGATTATTCTTTCCACTGCGTTCGGAAGTGAAGGCAATCATTTTGCCGTCAGGCGACCATTGCGGGTTGTCGGACGACTTCTCCGCATAGGTTAATTGGACGTTGGCGGTGCCATCGGTATTGGCTAACCAGATTTGCGAAACGTATTCGCTTTTGTCCGGGGTCATCACGGCGGTGCTAATGGTGTACGCAACCTTCTTTCCATCCGGTGAAACTCGCACGGCGGAAATATTCTTGACCTTCATCTCGAGTTCCGGTGTCCACGCGGATTGCGCCCCGGATTGCGCTTTCGATCCGAGAGGAAGAGCAAACAAGAGGATTGGCAGGACCAGAAGTCCCGGCAGTTTCAGGCGGCAGTCACTTCGCATCGCAGATTCTCCTTCGTTGAACGTTTACTTTTTGCAGGGAGCGACCAGCGCGCGATTGATGCGCACTGGCTTCGACGGTTTCTCGCCGTCCGCGGGAGCATGATTGATGGCGTCCGCGACTTCAATACCTTTAGCTACCCTGCCGAATGCGGAAAACTTTCCGTCGAGATGAGGGCCGTCGCCGACAAGTATGAAGAAATGCGTGCTCGCACTGTTCGCTTCTTCCGGCCGGGCCATCGACACTATGCCACGAACATGCTTTACCAAACCCGGCTCATCCGGCAGTTTGTGCGCCATCCTCTTTGCCAGCTCCAGTCCCCACTTGTCGCTCGTCGACAGATTCCCGCCCTGGATAGCGAAGCCCTTCACGACACGGCTAAACGTTGTTGTATCCAGCGCATGGCTCGCTGCCAGATTGAGAAAATTGCGCACACTTTCAGGAGCGACTTCGGGAATCATTTCGATTTCAATCGCGCCAACCTCGGTGTCAAGCGTGACGCACTGCTGCGCCATTTTTTCAACCGCAGCGCCATCAAACGGATCTGGAACGCTGACGGCTTCAGCAGGCCTGGTATTAATCTTCTTCGGAGCATTTGCCGGCGGCCCCGAGTTCTTCGGCTCCTGCCCGCGCGCAGTAGCGACGATAGCGACGATAGCGACGATAGGGATTACAGCACACAGAAAATTTCGCAAGTAATGAATAAATGATTGCACGTGTTAAAGCATCCTCGCCGCGGACAACCACTGGCCGCCGTCCACAACCAATATCGCGCCGTTAATGAAGCTCGCAGCAGGTGAACAAAGAAACACAGCAGCCGTTTCAATATCGCTTATCCGGCCGAACCGACCTAGCGGAATATTTTTGCGTAGCTTTTCTTTCACAGGCTCAGGAACCAGCCGCTTCATGCCTTCGGTGTCTTCAATAGGTCCCGGCGCAATCCCATTGACACGTATTCCATAGCGGCCCCATTCAACCGCGAGATTGCGCGTTAGCGCGTCAACGCCGGCCTTTGCCGCCGAAACATGGAGCTGCAAGGGTGTACCGACATAATGAAGCGTCGCGCTGATGTTTAGAATTTGACCCTGATGCTCTTTGAGCTGGGCGAACGCGGCCCGGCAAACATTGAAAGTCCCTTTGAGATCAATGTCCACGACGGTTCCAAAACCGTAGGCGACAACGCTTCCGCCGGAGAAAGAAAATTTCCCGCGGCGCCATTTACCAC
>JALYTI010000128.1 GCA_030854375.1 Acidobacteriota bacterium
CGCTGGAATCGTTCTACAATGCCAGCACCGGCAAGTATGGTTACCTGGAACTGCCGAACCGTCTCGGCAACAGACCGATGGCAGTTGCCGAAATTATCGACATGCGCGCGGTGTTTGCCCGGTATCAGAAGCCAAAAGTTTTTTCAGATGAGTTGCTTGAGGCACTTGAACATGCTCACCATAAAAAAGAGCAATCGATAATACTGTTGAACCGCCGGGGCTACTCGAGTTTTGTCCTATGCCGGTCATGTGGGGAAAGCGTCCAGTGTCCCAACTGTGATGTGACCCTGACCTATCATCGGAGCGAAAGAGTAATCATCTGTCATTACTGCAACCATCGCGAGGCTGCTCCTTCAAAGTGTCCGAGCTGCGATGGAAAATTTATTTACTATGTCGGCGAAGGAACAGAGCAAATTGAAGAGAAACTCAAGAAACTCTTTCCCACTCTTCGTATCGCGCGAATTGACCGGGACACAACTTCGCGACGCCGTTCGTTTGAAAAATCTCTTCTCGACTTCAGCGAAGGTAAAATTGATATGTTAGTGGGAACGCAGATGCTGGCAAAGGGCCATGATTTTCCCAACGTAACATTAGTCGGTGTCGTTTCTGTCGATGCCGGCCTCGCCTTACCGGATTTTCGAGCGGCCGAAAGGACTTTCCAGTTGCTAACCCAGGTTGCCGGTCGCGCCGGCCGCGGCGATCGCGCTGGTAGAGTTCTGATCCAGACCTATCATCCGTATCATTACGCGTTAAAGCACGCGGGCGCTCAGGATTATGCGGGGTTCTACCAGGAGGAGATTCGGCACCGGCAGAATCACACCTATCCACCATTTGTCGCGCTGGCCTCACTTCTGGTTCATGGTACTGATCTCGTCCGGGTGAGATCAGACGCAGTTGAACTACGAAAAGAATTGGACCGGGCCAATGCTGAACGCGCAGCACGCGTGCTGGGTCCGGCGCCCGCGCCGCTTGCCAGGTTGAAGGGTGAATTTCGCGTGCAGTTGTTAATCAAGTGCCGCAATCGCCACCAGTTGCGCAAAATAATCGATGATGCTCTCAAGGCCCTCACGGAACGAAAAATCAATCTCCGTTCGATAAATGTCGAGATTGATCCGGTGTCGATAATGTAGATCGGGCTCCTGGCTATAACGCAAACTAAAGTTTGTGTCGCACGCCTTACGGCTTGCGTGACTAATATCTTATTAGTCCTTTAAATCCTGTCTAAATGCTTTTATCAGGCGTTAGACACCTAGACAGGATTTACAAGATTTACAAGACTCAACGGAAAGCAGAAAACCAGCGGATTGCGGTAAACTTCCCTTATGAGACTTTCTGAGCTGGCATCTTTAACAGCGGCGCGCGTGGAGCGAAGTTCCGTCGACGGTGACCTCGGCAAAGACATTGAAATAACTGGGGCGGCTGGCCTCGATGACGCAGCTCCTGGCCAAGTGACTTTCTTGGCCAACCTACGCTACACACCAAAGGTGAACACGACTAAGGCGTCGGCGATTTATCTCTCGGAAGATGCGCGTATCGACAAAGAAATTTCTGTCCTACGTGTCACTGATCCTTACCTGTCATACACGCGGGCCCTTCGTTTATTTCATCCCGAACCAAAGTTTGCGTCATCTGTTCATGAGTCAGCCGTAATCGATCCCTCCGCAAAAGTTGCGAAGAACGTGTCGATTGGAGCGTGCTCCGTAATCGGACCGTCAACCCACATCGATGCAGGCGTCCGCATCTATCCCAATGTCACGATTTATGAAGGCGTGACGATAGGCAAAGATTCAATCATTCACTCGGGTGCTGTTATTCGTGAGCGCTCTCAGATTGGTGAACGGGTAGTTATCCACAATAACGTCGTTGTCGGCTGCGATGGGTTTGGTTACGCCAAAGATGAGCAGCGCCACTGGTTGAAGATCCCTCAAACCGGGCGAGTTGTTATTGAAGACGATGTTGAGATCGGCGCTGGAACAACAATAGATCGCGCCTCGGTGGGAGAATCGCGCATTCGTCGGGGAACGAAGATCGATAACCTGGTCCAGATTGGTCACTCCTGCACTGTCGGCGAGGACGCACTGTTATGTGCTCAGGTCGGGCTCGCCGGAAGTTCACATCTCGGCAACCGGGTAATACTGGCTGGCCAAGCGGGCGTTGCCGGGCATCTTACGCTCGGCGACGACGTAGTGCTTACGGCGAAGAGTGCGACCAGCCATGACGTCCCGGCCGGAAAAGTTATTTCAGGCATACCTGCCTTCGATAATCGCGATTGGTTGAGATCAACGGCCGCGTTTCGGCGACTGGGCGAGATGCAGAGAAAGATTAGAGAGCTGGAGAAACGCCTCGAAGAATTGATTGGCAAAAAGAGCGGTGGCAAGCTGACCTAAGATCTAAAAATGACAAAATGAGAAATGAAAAATGATATATAGAAAATGTTTTCCTATTTTTCCTTTTCCCATTTTTCATTTTCCATTTTTCATTTGGTCAGGTAATAGCTCCCCCATCGACGATTACCACTTCCCCATTCATGAAGCTGTTGCGGTCGCTAACCATGAAGGCGGCATATTCTGCAAGTTCCTCAGGACGTCCCAGGCGGCCCGCTGAAGCCCAAAAGTGGTGCATCTGTAACAATCGCTCGGGGAGCGCCTGCGCCAACTCGGTATCAAATATTCCCGCAGCGATTGCGTTTACTTTGACACCGAATGTGCCCGCCTCGCGCGAAAGACACTTCGTGAATCCGACCATCGCAGCCTTTGAAGTGGCGTAGTGGACCGCCGTGGGTAGCGCTCTCAAAGCGCCGATGGAAGTAATATTGAGGATGCTTCCCTGCCGCTGTCGAATCATTTGCTTGTAGATAGGCTTTGTAACGGCGAACAAACTGCCCACATTGGTATTGATAACTTCATCCCAGGCGCGATCCGTGGTGGTGGCGAAATTATCGCCGCGATTGATGGCTGCATTATTCACGAGGATGTCTATCCCGCCCCACTTCTCCACCAGCTCGCGCGTTAACTTCTTCAACCCGAGCCGGTCTGTAACCGAAATCTTGAAGCTAAGCGCCCGTCTCTTATAACCTTCAATTTTCGAGCTGGTCTCGGCGGCGAGATCGTCTCGAGTGTTGTAGTTGAAAGCGACGTCCGCCCCCTCGCGCGCGAAAACCTCACAGAGCGCGGCACCAATACCGCGCGTTCCGCCGGTAATAAACGCGCGCTTACCTTCGAGCAATAGGCTCACTTTCTAATTCGTCTCCTAAAAAGCCCGCCGCGAAAAACGCAAGCGGGCAAAATAATTCTGAGTTCAGATTTCAGAGCTCAAATGCCAGATCCGCATTCAAACAATTGTGGTCCAGGATCTAGAATCTCAAAATCTGAAGTCTGGAATTTGATTCGTTTGCAGGGAAATTAAACTCTGAAAACTGCTAACAGTCAACGAACCACCGCAGCACCTTACCGTAAGAGCACGGTCAGACTGAAACGACCTCCGGCAGGGCGACTTGTTCGACTGTTTCGGATGAGGCTGGAATAAGCGCCGTGATCTCTTCAACAATGTAGCGGGTCGCGTTCGGAATGGCCAAGCCGATGGTGGCTGCGCGCATTGCTGAGTAATGCGCAGTGTCTTCGACCATGCGACGGATGACAGGAACAATATCGCTGGCGCGCTGCAACAGCACTCCGGCGCCTCGCTTTACCAGGAGGCTGGCTGCTCCGGCTTCTTGCGGCATTGGCGCCGTGATCGCGTCCGCAATGATGGGCAAGCGGCAGGCAAACGCTTCAAAGGTGGTTAGTCCGCCGAGCTTGGAGATCATAACGTTGGCCGCACCCATCAATTGCTCGACGTGTTCGGAATACCCTATAACCTTGATTGGGAACGTAGCGTCCAACGCAAGCGCTTCCGCGTGCGCTTTCAACTCCTCATTTCGACCGGCAAGGAAAATAGCCTGAACGTCCAACTCACCTCGAATCAACTCCCGAAAAATTTGGGGAATGTTGCCGCCACCTTCCCATCCCGCATTTACAAACACGGTGAATTTTTCCGGATCTAAACCCATTGCACTTCGCGCCGCACGCGCAACCTCCTCGCCGGGATATGCGAACTTTGGGTGTACGGGCATCCCGGAAATCTTGATTCGCTCCGGCGCTATTCCATAGTCGATCAACTGCCGTCGTGCGTCATCACTCGCCACCAGATAAAGCGTGACGTCGTCGCAAGCCCAACCTCGCCAAAATCCGTAATAAGGATCGGTAACCACCGACACCAGGGGAATTCGGTCAGCAAGTTTCAATTCTTTTAGAACCCTGCCAAAGATATGCTGCGTGAGTGGATGAACACTTACAACGATGTGGGGGCACCAGCGCTCGAAAAGTTCATTAACGTAGCCGACACATCTCTTATGGAAGAATTCTCGTGTTTCTGGACGAAACCTGTTGATAAACCAGTAAAGGTATTTCATCCAATGTTGTCGGTTTCGCAACAACCAATTGTAGAACCCAACCATCCTTGCCGTGATTGAGTGCGACTCTTCTACTGCCCGCACAACACGCACAGCATACGACTGACCATCGAAGAATTTCTGTACGCCCGCGACGATTGCTGCCGCCGCGGAGCGATGCCCGCCACCAGTGTCAGATGAGATTATGAGAATTTTTGGAATGCGTTTTGACATTGATGCGCGGTGTGGGTCTTGGGTCTTTGGCCTTGTACTTTGATCTTTGTACTTTGTTCTTTGATGTCTGTAGTTTGGTCTCTGACTTCTGACTTCTGACTTCTGACCTCTGGCCCTACGCTCTAATGGCTACGCCTTCGGGTTGTCCTTCAGCGCGGTCAATCTGCTTCCGTGCTTTCTTCATCTCTCTTTCCAGCTTCTTGATCTGGATCAAGTGACCGGGATTAAAGGGCAGCGATGGATAGTAGCTGTTTGATTCGTGCGTACAGAAACAGCCGTCGAGGGCTTTCTTTCGACGCGCCTTCATTGCGGGAGACAGCCACAGTTTCTGGAAATTCCAATCGTAGTCTCTGAGGTTCCCGATGGGAGCTAGATTTTCGCAGGAGGATACAGTGCCTTCGTCGTAGATCACGCCACCCGCGGTTCCCGCATAACACTTCATCTGCGCTGTTTGAGTTTCCTGGGTTTTCGCGATCAAACCATGCATGTAAATATCAATTGCCGCCTTGAAGTAGCCGGCCTTGCCACCATAGTTGTTCTTTATCGCAGCATGACGCGAGTCGTCGTCAATCATGCTGGCAAGCTTTGCGTAGCGAGAATGATCAATTTGAAGTTCGACCGGATCCGCTGAGGGGGGACGAATATAATTGAAATTCACTTTGTCCGGTCGCAAGTCATACTTCAAGAAGTCGTACCACTCAAAGATTGTGTCCTGATTCGAATTCATGAAACAGGTGCACGTCTGAACGTCGAGTTTTGGATACTCCTTCTTAATCGCCTGGAGCTGGCGCGCCGTGTCGATAGCAATGTCCCAGGAGCCGGGTTTTTGTCGAATCTTCTCATGCGGACCTTTTAGACCGTCGATTCCGAGCGCGACTGTCACGTTCAGATTTGGGCATTCCTCGAGGACGCGAGTAATGTCAGGAAAGATTCGTTTCTGAATCTGCCCGTTCGACATAATGTAAATAGATTCAAGTTTGTTGTTCTTGTAAAAGCTCTGCGCGATTTCCGGCAGGTCTTTGCGTGTGAAAGGCTCGCCACCGGCAAGAATCAAGACACCCAGATTGCCTCCCAGCGTCTCCGAAATCTTTTCAATCTCGTGGGTCTTCATCTGCAGCTTCTTGCGCGGTCGATCGTCAAGCTCTTCAGTAAAAAAGCAATGTGTACACCGCATATCGCAGACGGATGTAACCAATATGTTCAGCAAAACCGGCGAAAATGGCTGGCCAATAGCCAGCTTTGCATAACGCTTTAAAAGTTCTCTTGTCGTATAGTCCATATCAACCTCTTATTATTACTGACCACTTGCCACCTATTCGATGCGAAAGCGGAACTTAACAGATAAGGTATTTCGTGTTGTGTGTCAACGTGTTTGGATGCCGCGTTTAGACAGAAAAGTTGCTGGGCGCGGTTCTACCGAAGATGAGGCCGGGATAAACCCTGGTGAGGTGTCTCATTTCGACACCCGCCGACTGGACGTCCTTGAATTGCAGATCAGTTGACGAGGTGGACCTCCTGCTTATCAACCGCAAAGGCAAATCGCGTTTTGGTTTGTGGTTCAACGCACATACGTCGCTGGTTAAAAGTGTATAGTAGCTGCGCGACGACCTCCTCAGCCTCGCGAGGGCGGAGTAAAAATCTTCCAAGATCCGTTATGTGTTGAATGCACCTAAGTTTACTCGTCCGGAGGAGTAATTAAACTTCGACGGTGGTTGAAAACCCAATCGGTAATCGCGCACCCTGGAAATGGGTGGAGGCCACAAATCTCACAGAACGATAGAGACAATCGACAGGAGCTCGAGACCGACAGACGCATTCTCATCGTTGACGATGACATTCATGTGCGCAAGATCTTTACCGCTGGCCTCGAACGTTACGTATGTGTCGGGGCAGGCGATGCGCAGGAAGCTCTCGCACTTCTTTCC
>JALYTI010000633.1 GCA_030854375.1 Acidobacteriota bacterium
CGTAATCCGGGTGCGGCAGCCAAAATTCAGACCATGATGATCCTGGGACTCGCGCTAATCGAATCGTTGGTTCTCTTTGCGCTGGTCATTGTGTTCGTAAAAGTCTAGTCAATGCAAAAATAGGAGTTTCAAAGATGCGAGCGGGCTTTTCACCTCGCTCGCATCTTTGTATCTGGTGATATCTTTGCCGCTGTCTAAATGTCTGTGATACGCTCTCAGTATTCTCCCAAACAAAACAGTCTCCCGAATAAACTGGGACAGACATTTTTGTGTGTCAGATTATTGACACGAAATGACAGGCAGGAATGCCTGTCCTACATAAGTTAGCGAGGACGCTGCCAGTCGATGAAAGCTTGCCCGAAGTGCGGAAAAGAATATCCGGACACAACCACGTTGTGTCCCTCCGACGGTGTTGCTCTCGAGAAAACCGGCGACTCCTTACTCGGCAAAACTCTCGCTGGAAAATATCGTATTGAAGAGCGTCTTAGTGAGGGCGGTATGGGCACTGTTTACCGCGGCACCCATGTCTTGATGGACAAGACTGTTGCCGTCAAAGTATTACGCCCCTCGCTTGCAGCTGACGAAAAGATTGTTGCGCGGTTTTCGAGAGAAGCGCGCGCAGCCTCCCGAATCTCACATCCACACGCGTTGAGCGTCACCGACTTTGGCGAAGCCGAAGATGGCGTAGTCTTCCTTGTGATGGAGTATTTGAGCGGAAAAACGCTCAAGGAGATTATTCGGCAGGAAGGACCCATGCCATTGTCTCGGGCCGTGGAGATCCTTCGTCAGGTTGGCGGTGCGCTGGATACGGCTCACTCAGAAGGGGTAGTCCATCGCGATCTCAAGAGCGACAATATTATGTTGCTCAGCAGCTCCGGCACTGACTATGCGAAGGTGCTGGATTTCGGAATCGCCAAAATCAAAGAACGGGATGGAGAATACGACCCGGGCCTCACTGCCCCAGATCTCGTTATCGGCACGCCGCAATACATGTCGCCAGAGCAATGTTCCCAGGCGCCCGATATCGACGCGCGTTCCGACATTTATTCGCTTGGCGTAATCCTTTACGAGATGCTGGTGGGCCACGTGCCGTTCACGGGCGCGTCACCCACGGCGATCATGCTTAAGCACCTGCAAGAACCCGCTCCTTCGGTATCAGATGAGAGAAGCGACGTGCCGCCGGCAGTTGCTCACGTGGTATCGCGCGCGATGGCCAAGCGCCCCGAAGATCGCTACCAAACTGCGGCGGAGTTGGTTGATGACTTTACGGTAGCAGCCGGAACGGAGGCTGGCGGTGCTTCATCTACCGGGAACAGCCAACGGCTGGTCGTGCCGACGACATCTGCTTCCGTGCCATTCGTTGATGATGCGGACGAAGAAACTTTGGTGCGCCGAAGAGTGACGACGCAGATGGCGCCCCCGGATTCTCATTACACTCCAGCACCATTGCCTGCGCAGGCGAGTCCGGAGTCTAGTTTTAATCCGTGGAAGGTTTTGATTCCCTCGATGATAGGTTTGCTTGTCATCTTCGCAGTCATTTACGCTTTTACGCGCAATTCTCAGCCGGCCACCGCCACTCCGGCGGGTTCAACATTAACCACGGACCCGAATGGCCAACCCGTGGAACCAGCTGGCGCGCCGACAGGCCGGGCCGAATCTGGAATTCCTGCAGGGGGCGTGACTAATTCAAGCGCGAAACCAAACGTCAACGCTAATATCTCTTCACCTTCCCCTACTGAGAATCCTGACGCGGCTCCGGGCGTCAATCTGAGCACCAACGACAATGCGAATGAGAATAGCAATAAGAAGGCCCCGCCGGTGCCTTCACCGACCCAGAAGGTAGACATTGAATTGCCGCCCATATCGCCTCCGGCGACAAAGTCGCCCGCGGCGAAACCCACTCTGCCACCTCCGAGTACTTCAACACCTGAAACTTCGCCATAAACTTCGCCATCGATTGCCCTGAGCGTTGAAGGTCAGTTGCTGGGATCCACTTCAGGAGATGGCGTCGCTTATGATTTCGACCAGGCGATCTTCTTCATCAATTGAGATCTGAATCTCGAGGACGTAGCAGGGAATGCTGAGGTTAAACGACGTCAGCTTAATCGCGTCTTTTGCGGTAGTTATCAGGCTTTGGACGCCCCGCTCTGTTGCCTCTTGAACAAGTGCGTCAACTTCTGATTGTTTATATTGATGGTGGTCTGCGAACGTACGAGTGAATGCGAGTTGATATCCCTCGCGCCGTAGATGGTTAAAGAAGGATTCTGGATTTCCCACGCCGCAAAAAGCACCGACGGACTG
>JALYTI010000634.1 GCA_030854375.1 Acidobacteriota bacterium
GAATTGAAGTCATCATTCTCTCCTTGAGTGGGGATTGCATGTGGTAAGAAGAAGTACATTATACTCGTGCTACGTTGTCGCCTACAATTTATGCTACTGGTTGGTGCTGATGCAGTTTCCCCCATCTGAATTGCGATAGGGGCGGACCGCGTCGTACTAAGGGCAAGCACTCTCAAACTGCATTAACAAAATGCTTCCAGACGAAACGGTATTTATCACTGGCTTTCCGGGCTTTATCGCGGGTCGACTTTTGCGGCGTCTGGCGACCGGAGGCGGACGCTTTTTGTTGCTCGTACAGCCCAACTTCGCTGAGCGGGCCAAAGAGGAACTAAAGAGCATTGCAGAGCAAACGGGGAAATCCGTTTCGGATTTTTCAATACTGCAGGGAGACATTACGGAGCCCGATCTAGGTCTGTCGCCCGGCGCCCTGGAAAGCGCTCGTTCCGAGTCAACAATTCTTTTTCATCTGGCCGCGATCTACGACCTGGCCGTCGCTCGGGAACCAGCAACACGCGTGAATGTCGAGGGTACTCGCAACGTCAACAACTTTGCTCGTTCGTTGCTTCGTCTGCGCCATTATCATTACGTGTCAACGTGCTATGTTGCTGGAAAACGGACCGGCGTTATTCTTGAGCGTGAGTTGCGACACGAAGCAGGGTTTCGCAATTACTACGAAGAAACAAAGTATTTAGCTGAGACAGAAGTCGATGCTCTGAAAGCAGATTTACCAATCACCATTCATCGGCCTGCGGTTGTTTGCGGCGATTCAAAGATCGGCGAAACAGCCAAGTATGATGGCATCTACTATTTGATCCGTTATCTCTTAAAATGGCCATCTGTTCTTTCTGTTTTTAATATCGGTAACGGAGACGTTACCCTCAATCTTGTTCCCGTGGACTTCGTGGTGGAAGCGATGTGCGCGCTCGCACGTGACCCCCATTCTGTCGGCAAGACAGTGCAGCTGGCCGATCCCGATCCCTTAACAACTAGTGAGCTTTTCAACACGATCGCGCGCTGCATCGAAGGCAAAGGCGCGCGCATCACTCTACCGCCTTCGCTGGTAGAGACTTCGCTGATGCTGCCGCTTTCACCAAAGATCACCGATTTGCCGCATTCTGCGGTTCCTTATTTCTTTTTGAAGCAGACTTATGACACGATGCAGGCCAGACAGTTACTCGAGCCCCACGGCATTTCTTGCCCGCCATTCCACAGTTACGTAAAGGCGATCATCGAATACGTCCTTCGCCATCCCAGGTTGTAACCGCATCTCAAGGCCTTCATACGAGCCCGGTTGCCAGTGGCCTGCTTGCCGGAAGCAACGAGCAGTTGACATGTTTCCTAATTCGCGTGATGTCTCAGGCACCGCAACCAGTCACCACCTAAGGCTACCTCTATACAATTTTCCATTTATCATTCGCAGATTCAACTTGGAAGTGCAACGCAGGTGAGTGGTCACGTTCAAGAGCACCTGCTGAGAAGCGACTAGGTCGCTCCGAATCAGAACCGCGAGCGGTAGCGACCGGCCCGAGGCTCAACCTTCGCGGACCACAATAACTGTGATCCGCGAATGCAGACTTAGGCTCTTAAGATTGAGTCCCCGGCCGGTCGCTACCGCTCGCGGTTCTGATTCGTAGCGACCTAGTCGCTTCCGCTCAGGTGTTGGTTTTATTTGAAGAGACACTTCTCCTGCGTTGCACTTCCAAGTCGAATCTGTCTTGCTGATTTAAGAGCTGTTGTCCTGTCGGAAATGAGAAATAGAAAATGTTTCCTCTTCTCGTTCAACATCCTCGCGGAAACTCGTTAAGTCCCCAGTGCCAGCGAAAACTGGCGTGCAATAAGAACTAGCAGGTAAACGCTGACGATGGCGGCGCCCAGGGACAAGCAAGCCAGCAATACAATTATTAATCCCACAAACAACCAGTCGCTTAGCGTCCCCTTGCGCGCCTCGTCCGCAGAGACGGTGGCACGCTTGCTGAGCAGGGCGACGTTTTTCTGATTAGATTTCCACCATGCGTCGAAGAGATCACCCACCAGCGGCAACGATCCCACGAGGTAGTCAATACCGATGTTCATCCCCATGCGCAGGAGCGTAACTTTCGGAACGCGGTAGCGAACAGCGGCCGCAAGAATATAAAAAGAGACGAGCGAGGTGGCAGTGTCGCCGAAGCCGGGGATAAGGCCCACGATAGCGTCGAGCCCGAAGCGCCAACCAAGACCCGGCACACGAATAAGGTCATCCATCAACCAACTTAAGCGTTCGATACTTTCGTCAATCTTTACCGACCGCGTCCGGTCCGGCA
>JALYTI010000635.1 GCA_030854375.1 Acidobacteriota bacterium
GGCCGGCACACCACCTGCAAAAAATACGCCGTTTCTTCCAGCGTATCCGTGCCGTGCGTGATGACGATGCCCTGGACATCGTCCCGGGCCAGAAAGTGGTTCACGCGTGCGGCAAGCTGCGCCCATACCGCAAAGCTCATGTCCTTGCTGTCAATCTGCGTGACCTGCTCGGTGATGACCGGCCCGCCCTCAGCCAGCGCTGGAATCGCCGCCAGCAACTGATCGATTCCCACCTGGGCAGCGGTATAGCCAATGTTGTCGCAGGCGCTGACCGCCTGGCCCGCAATCGTTCCACCGGTTCCCAGAATCACCAGGTTTTGAAGTTTCATAATGCGTACTTGCTTTTTATTGAAAGCTGTACAAAAATACGGGCTATCCATTTAGCTCCGCAGAAGGTATTTTTGGCCGTTTTGATTGGGCAACGACGTTTTGATAGGTCACCGGGCTGGTCATGACGGCCTGCTCCAGCAACCTGTAAAAAAGCATTCCGCGTGACAACGATTTGCGCCGGTTGAAGCGAAATACAAACTCATCGAGATAGTAAGTCCAACTGCGCCGACAGAAGTGGCCCCGCAAATCTGAACAGCGCTATAAGTGGGAACTCTGGGCATAAGTCCTGGCCGAAGACGGCTGGACATGAAGGAGTTTTCGATGGTCAAGAAATCAGCGCGTCGTACGCGGCGCACCCATACGCCCGCGTTCAAGGCTCAAGTAGCCTTGGCCGCACTGCGTGAGGACAAGACGATGGCCGAGTTGTGCAAACAATTTGAGCTCCATCCCAACCAGATCACCGACTGGAAGCGGCAGCTGCTTGAAAATGCCGCCAACGTCTTTGGTGGAACGGTTGGACAGGAAAAACCCATTGATCTGGTGCCACTGCATGCCAAGATAGGCCAACTCACGCTGGAGAATGATTTTTTAGAACACGCGCTCACCAAGGCGGGATTGCTGAGCGCAAAGCCATGATCGAGCGTCACCACAAGCTTTCCATCACGCGCCAGGCCAAGCTGCTCAAGCTCAGCCGGGGCACGGTGTACTACCTGCCCAAGCCTGTCAGCCCAGCTGATCTGGCGCTCATGCGCCGGATCGATGAGCTGCACCTGGAGCATCCCTTCATGGGCGCCAGAATGCTGCGCGACCAACTCAGTCGTGAAGGCATCCACGCAGGGCGACGCCACATCAGAACGCTCATGCTGCGCATGGGTATCGAGGCCCTGGTGCCGCAACCCGGTACCAGTAAGGCTGCGCCTGGAAACAAGATTTATCCCTACCTGCTGCGCAAGCTTGCCATCACCCGCGCCAACCAGGTTTGGGCACTGGACACGACCTACATTCCCATGGCCAAGGGCTTTGTTTATCTCACTGCCGTGGTGGACGTGGCCAGCCGTCGGGTCTTGACCCACAAGGTAGCGATCACGCTGGAGGCCTGTCACGCCAGGGAGATCATGCAAGAGGCTTTTGCACGCTACGGCACGCCCGAGATCGTCAATACCGATCAGGGCAGTCAGTTCACGGCGGAGGAATTCACCGACGTCGTGTTGGCCAAAGGCTGCAAGTTGTCCATGGATGGCCGGGGTGCCTGGCGAGACAACGTGTTTGTCGAACGCGTGTGGCGTAGCGTGAAATACGAGCGGGTGTACCTCAAGGCCTATGACAGTGTGAGTGCAGCCAGAGCCGATATCGCCGAGTACATGACTTGGTACAACACCGGCAGGCCCCACTCGCGTCTGGATCGCGTCACGCCCGAGCAGACCTACCTGAACTTGCTACCCAAACTGGCTGAGGCTGCATAAAATGAGATATTGGGTGCGCCCCGAGTTGCCCACCGCGGCTCTGCGTTCGTCGCAAGCGACGCTCGCCGCCGTGGACAACTCTGCACCTTTGGCAACCCGCCCGGAGTCCACTTATGAATCGGGGAAAGTTGTTCAAACAAACGGGGCCACTTCTTCGTAATCGAGTCGTAGTTCCTGACATACCCGCCCTCAGGGTCAAACTTCATCTCGAAATATGCTCGCCCGAGCCGCCGAAGGCTGGTTGGTGGTTTATGTCCGAAGTCGGGCATGCGGGTAAAAAATCTGGCAATAGTCGCGTCTAGTCGATGCAGTAAACCAAGATCAGTCACTTGGTTGAAATACGCAATCCATCCATAGCGCTTCTTCTCACTTATCGCACCCGTAATACGCTCATTGAGCTCAAGAACGAATATCTCTGCCAAGCGGATTCCATCAAGGTACTTGTGCTTTTCCAACCGTCGAGCTTTGTTATGCACATATGCACTGAACATCGCGGCGATAGAT
>JALYTI010000636.1 GCA_030854375.1 Acidobacteriota bacterium
GAGCCGTGTGCCGGAGACGATAAAGGCGTCATATGTCCGACTATGGTTCCTTATGGAATCCTCTTTTTTCATCCCGGCTTCAGGTGAGGTTTGCGCCATTGAGAACTCAGGGGCGACTTCAGCGGGTTTCCATTTACCCAGCATGATATGACGATGCGCTTGCCGTGAGGTTTGGACAGCTGATTGGGACGAACCATGATTCTGCAAACCCAGCAAAGTCATCAGGCAAAGAACAATGCTTCTCCCATAGACTTTTATTGCCATGTTCCAGACAAACGATAAACGCCAGGTTAGCGCGGTTAAGCGGCAAAAAGCCGGTTGACTAAAGCTTACAGAAACACTTCTATGGTAAGGGACAAATCCGCCCCGGTGGCGTGCTCTCGCGTGCCGCCCCGACCTCCCCTCGATGAATCAGGCACTGAACTATTTCAAATGTTTACTAACCAGCTTAGTCATCTCGAACATGTTGACTGTTGACTTGCCACCGAACACGGCCTTCAACGACTCATCAGCCTTAATCATCCGCTTGTTCTTCTGGTCCTGCAGCCCGTTCTTCTTGATGTAAGCCCAGAGCCGCTTGGTGACCTCGGTTCTGGGAATCGGTTTCGAGCCGACAACCTCCGCCAGCGTTGCACTGGGGGTCACCGGTCTCATGAAGGCGGCATTGGCTTTTCGTGCAGGTTTCTTCTTCGCGCTCTTCGCACTCTTGGTACTCTTCGTACTCTTCTTCGTGGCCATCTAATCTCCTTTGAAAGAGGCTCGCGGCTAGCCATTATCCAAGCAACGAGCGTTGGGTTAAGTTGTGGTCATAAACAAAACCAGGCGTCATAAGTCAGCCTATGCCGCCGTTGGCTCTATCGTGGTTCGCTCGACCTGCCTTGTTATACTTTACTTAGGAGGTAGTTTGTTAAGAATTTTAGTCGTAATCTTCAGTCACACTTCTCGCTTGAATGTCTTCAAAGTTAGTTTGCGGCAAGAAGTCCTGCGCTCGTCTGGCTGAAAGTGATGGTGTTTTCACACTTGAATCAGTCGAGATCTCGCGTCCTTTTCTGCCACCCAATTTGCTTTTGAGCTTCACGGCAATAACAAAAGAGAGAAGCTGCCAGGCTGAAACTAAACCCAGGAAAATATAGACAAGATAAATTATCGGCGGTGTTGACTCGTGGGTTCTTTGATAATGCCCATCGTAATAACCGATAAGAAAAACCAGTAGCAACCCACTGATGATTGAGGTTACGAGGTTGATTATTAGATTAACCTGGACGTGTTTTTCTGGAGTGTTCCCGCCGATAACCTTATTGATCAAATAAGATTTACCTGAAAAATCCGTAAGAAACTCGCCGCAACTTCGGCAATAAGTTTCTGACGTTTGTTCGCCTCTTCCGCAGTTTGGACAAAACATAATTCCTAAGAAAATACAGCGAAGCGTTCAAATCACGCAATGAGGGTAGTCAGCATGGTGTTTTACAAAAAGTAGTTCAACCTCTCCTGGGTCAACGTATCCTTGCTATTCCCGTTATCGATCCCAAAACGTTACGCTGCAGTCGCGCGGCTAGTGCTCCTTGAAAAGTTCGGAAGCGGGAGGGCTAACAGTCTTGCTGTTCTGAATGATGAAATAGCACGCTCCGCCGCTGCGACTGGTATCAAGAGCCTGCGCTACATAAATCTTCCTTTCGACAAGATTGGGAGGTTTCACATGCGCTGGAATCTTTTGCCTGAAGCCTTCCGGAACCGCTCCATAAGTCACCTTTGGCCAATTCTTCGCCCTCAGAAGTGTTGGGACTGAAGTCTTCCAGATCGTCTTGACCTTGGCCAGCGTATTAATTGGAACGTTGGGCGGCACCTCGGCAACTTCGAAGTCGACTGCCCACCATGGCCCGGAAAAAGAAAACGTGGGAGGAATCTTCTCGTCCACAGTGATGTCTATAGCCGTATCTGGTTTGTCTGGTCCGCACGCGATCAAGGACAGGACCAATAACGCCGGCACTAGCATAAAAAGCAGCCGCCGTAAGTGCCAGAGATTGCAGATACTCCACACATCCCTATCTCGAATTCCAAAAGTTTGAGTCGAGATAGTTCCTATCGAACACTCCGCTTTAAGGACTTTTTGGGTTGGACAATCCACGTGCCCAAAGCCTCAAAAGCCTCCCTCTCGCTCATACTTTTCGCTCGCTCAACAACGGATGCCGGAACCCACTTCGGAAATTGAACCTCCCGCGTAATATGTCGACCCGAGGACGTGTGCTCTTCATGCACCTGCGCAATCTGAGCGGATGGAAATCGCTTCGCCACTCG
>JALYTI010000637.1 GCA_030854375.1 Acidobacteriota bacterium
ATCACACTCACCTACTGGAGCGCGACCAATCCTCAGGAGCTTGAGTTTGCCAATAGAATTTCGGCCGAGTGGAATGCGCAGCACCCTGAAGTTCAAATCAAAGTGGAGGCTGTTCCTCAAGGGCAGTCGTCAGAAGAAGTCATACTAGCTGCTATCGCCAGTGGCACAACGCCGGATATCTATGCCAATGTTTTTCCGGGGGCGATGCAAGATCTGCTCGATGCCAGGGGACTCGTCCAGCTCGATGCCTATCCGGATTTCTTTGACGCGCTGCACGAACGCATGACACCGGAACTTTTGAACCAGTATCGCTCCTCGGACGAACATTTTTATCAGGTCCCGTGGAAGTCGAATCCGATTATGGTGCTGTACAACACGCGGATGTTGCGCGAGGCCGGGGTCTCATCATTGCCCACCACTTACTCGGAATTTCTCTCAGCGGCGGCACGGGTGACACGCGATCGCGACGGCGATGGGCACATCGACCAGTGGATGCTAACGATCGATTATTTTCCCATCTGGTATAAACGGCTGTTCGATTTTTTACCACTTTACCTGGCTGCGTCGAACGGGCAAACCTTGCTCGAAGGTCGTCAAGTCAAGTTCGATAATGAATCCTCCGTCGCGATCTTCCGCTTCCTGCACGAATGCTTTGCCAGAGGTTACGCCCCCCGCCAAACCTTTCAAGGTGATTTTTTCCTCGATGGCCGGGTGGCGGCGAGGTTCGTCGGACCGAATAGCATAAGTCATCTTGAGCGCTACCGCCCCGCGGATTTCGAGTACGACTACGGCCCAATCCCGCGTCCTGACGCCGCCACCGGCCAGCCAGTCAGCTACGCTGATCCGAAGAGCATTGTCATCTTCAAGACATGCCAACACCAGCGCGAGGCCTGGGAATTCATCAAGTTCATCATCTCCAGGCAGAACGATCTACAGTTCCTGGAATTGACCAGCCAGTTGCCGATCCGTGCAGGACTGCTGGAGGATACAACGTTCGCCGATTATTTTAAGCGCAACCCAAAGCTGGTCAAATTTGCCGCGCAGGTGACGACCGCGCGCAGCATTGACTCAGTTGCAGAACTGAAAGAGATTTTTGATGTTATTGCTCAAGAAGTTGAAGCTTCGGTCGTCTTCGATCTAAAACCGCCAGAGCAATCGGTGCACGATGCAGCCCGGAGAAGCCAACAGATTCTCGACGTTGAGTAAGGCCTTAGCAGCGCAGCGAACTCGCCTGCGGCGTCTTGCTAAGGTTCTGCGACCGAAGGACAGCGCCACTGATCAGACAAATCGTGTGGGCTATCTGATGGTGCTTCCTTATATTCTTCACATCGCTGTGTTTCTCGGCTACCCGCTCGCCTTCGCCTTCGTTCTTATCTTTCATCGCTGGAACATCTACACGCCGATGAAGTGGGTGGGCTTAGGCAACATCAAGCTGTTGCTCACCGACCCGCTGATCTGGCGGGCGCTCGTCAACACGCTCTACTTCTTGCTGATCCACATTCCGTTGCAGTTGTTCGTCGCACTCGGCTTGGCCCAGTTACTTAATCAGAAGATTCGTGGCCGAGCATTCTTTCGCGCGAGTTACTTTATGCCTGTCGTCGTTTCCGGCGTCGTGGTCACGATGCTCTGGCAACAGTTGTACGCAAGTGAAACTGGACTAATCAATCTGCTGCTTCAGCGCTTCGGCCTACCTAAAATCGGGTGGCTCACGGATCGTCGCTACGCGATGCCCGCGATTGCAATCATGGCAACGTGGAAGAATGTCGGCCTTTACGTGGTGCTGTTTTTGGTGGGATTACAAGGCATCCCCGCTGATCTGTATGAAGCGGCAGAACTCGACGGCGCGAGTGCCTGGCAAAAATTTCGACTAATCACCGTGCCAATGCTCAATCCGACGATTATGCTCGTACTGGTGCTCTCGACCATCGGCGGCTTCTCGCTTTTCATCGAACCCTACGTGATGACGGGAGGCGGCCCCGCCAACAGCACGCTCTCGGGAATTCTTTACCTTTACAAGCAAGCGTTCTTCTTCAGCAAGATGGGCTATGCCACGACCATCGGCTTCTTTTGGGCGATGATCATCTTTGCCGTAGTTGTCCTGCAACGCCGTTTCGTCGAAACCGAGGCAGTGTGATGAAGCGTTTTCTTCTCTATCTGGTTCTGACCGTCGGAGCGCTCCTCTTTCTTTACCCGTTTGTGTGGATGCTCGCAGCAACGCTTAAACCGGAGATGGAGATTGCGGGTTTCAATCCTCTCTCGTCACATTTCACGTTTGAGAACTACCGCTTCGTCCT
>JALYTI010000638.1 GCA_030854375.1 Acidobacteriota bacterium
GCCTCTATCAAAGACCAAAAAAGTGCTTGTCACGGGGCCGACCGCCGATTCGCTTGTGTCGCTGAATAACGGCTGGACCTACGTCTGGCAAGGTTCGGAAGAGTCACTCTATCCGAAGGATCGACCAACGATTCGTCGGGCAATCGCGGCGAAAATTGGTGAAGCTAATGTGACCTATGTGGCGGGGACAAGAATCGCGCTGCCCGCCGGCTCAACATCCAACAACACGCCGACCGATAGGGAAGAGGAGGTGGACATTGCCGCCGCCGTTGGCGCTGCGCGCAATGCCGATGTGGTTGTGTTATGTCTCGGTGAAGGCTCCTACACTGAGACTCCCGGCAACATTACAGATCTCACTCTAAGTGAACCGCAATTGAAACTTGCCGAAGCCATCGCAACGACGGGCAAGCCTGTCGTGCTGGTGCTGGTGGAGGGACGACCAAGAATCATCAATCGCATCGCGGATCGGATGGGCGCCGTCCTGATGGCTTACAATCCCGGTAATGAAGGAGGTACAGCCGTTGCTGACGTGCTCTTTGGCGACTTTAATCCGGGTGGCAAACTTCCCTTCACTTACCCACGCACGCCGAATGGTTTGATAACTTACGATCACAAGCCATTCGAAACGGAGGATACGGCCTTCGGCAACATGGCGTTCAAACCTCAGTTCGAGTTTGGTGATGGGTTGAGCTACACGACCTTTGCTTATAGCGATCTACGCCTAAGTCAAAAAACAATAACCGAGAACGATGAGCTTTCCATTAGCGTGAAGGTCACAAATAGTGGTCGTCGAGCCGGCAAGGAGGTGGCACTACTTTATGCCAGTGATCTGGTTGCCTCGTTGTCGCCGGCAAACAAGCGACTCAAGCGGTTCGCCAAAGTTTATTTGGAACCTGCGCAGAGTCGAACTTTGACTTTCAAGTTGCGCCGCGACGATCTCGCATTTATTGGGAGCGGCAACAAACCTATTGTCGAGCCCGGCGAATTCGAAGTAAAAATTGGCGGACTCACAGATAGGTTTACGCTGAAGTGAACGTTCAAAACTGACTGTATGACCCATTCCATTCTTTGCCTTCGGAAACAACCATGAAGATCCGGCAATCCTTATTATTTACGGCGCTGCTCTTAACCTCCGCTGTGGTCATGCACGCGCAAGAAACTACTCCGGCGATCGCGCGGCCGCATAACCTGATGCCTGTACCCGCCGCGATACAGTTTCAAACAGGTCGACTCGCGATTGATAACTCTTTCAAGGTTGCCGTTTCAGGCTATTCAGACGATCGATTGCGAGCAGGCCTCGCCCGTATGCTGAAACGCCTTGAAGGACGAACTGTTTTGGGATTTACACGCGAGCCACTCACCGACGAGGGGTCCGCCTCGCTGGTGATCCAAACACAGGGGCCAGGCCGCGAAGTTCCCGCCGTTGATGAAAATGAAAGCTACCGCCTCGAAGTCACAGGTAAGCAGGCTCGACTCACTGCTCCCACCGTTGTCGGCGCCCTGCGCGGCATGGAGACATTGCTACAACTTGTAGACAGCGACCGCAATGGTTATTACCTGCCTGGTGTTACCGTTCAGGACCAGCCCCGCTTTCCCTGGCGCGGTTTGCTAATTGACGTGGGCAGGCATTACGAGCCTATGGAAGTTCTCAAACGAAACCTCGATGCGATGGCTGCCGTCAAGCTTAACGTTCTGCATTGGCACCTGACCGAGGACCAGGGCTTTCGAGTCGAAAGCAAGAAACTCCCGAAGCTTCATTTGATGGGGTCGGACGGCCTCTATTACACACAGGATCAAGTGCGCGAGATTATTGACTACGCCCGCGCGCGCGGCATCCGCGTAGTCCCGGAGTTTGATATACCCGGTCATAGCACCAGCTGGCTGGTCGGTTATCCCGAATTGGGCAGCGCTCCGGGGCCGTACGCGATTGAACGCGGCGCCGGAATTTTTCAACCAGCACTCGACCCAACCCGTGAACAGGTTTACAAGTTTCTCGATACCTTCTTTGGTGAAATGGCGGCACTCTTCCCCGACGCGTACATGCACATCGGCGGTGATGAGAACGAAGGCAAGCAGTGGGACAAGAACCCTAACATTCAAGCCTTCATGAAGGATAAAAGTATTAAGGACAACCACGCGCTGCAGGCCTACTTCAACCAGCGGCTCCTAAAGATTCTGCAAAAGCATGGAAAGAAAATGATCGGTTGGGATGAAGTCCTGCAACCGGATCTCCCTAAAGACGTGGTGATTCATTCGTGGCGCGGACCAGGCTCCCTCGCGGAAGCGGCGAAGA
>JALYTI010000129.1 GCA_030854375.1 Acidobacteriota bacterium
GATTAGAATTGTATGAATCATCCACCACCCTAAAACCGGCAGCAAAATCAAGCACCTCCCCCCGCATGCGCGGCGGAGTCGCCGTACTCAATGCCTCTCCAATTTGTGCTGGATTGAGGTCAAAACATGTTGCCACGGCCGCGGCCGCAAGAGCGTTCATCAAATTATGGCGCCCGCTCATGGGCAATCTCGCCGGCGCCTCGCCCAATGGAGTTTTCAAACGAAAACTAATCATGCCCAGATGGCCCGTGTCGATTTCCCTTGCCGCAACGTCCGCCTCATGTTCGATGCCGAATGTAACCGTCCTCCCCTTATGCTTGTCGCGCATTTTGATTACCCATTCGTCGTCTGCGTTTAGAACAGCTACACCGCCCGGCTTAAGACCTTCTATTAGTTCCGCTTTCGCAGCCGCAATGTTTTCGATCGTGCCCAGGTACTCGAGGTGCACGGGCGCAATCATCAATTCCACACCAATGTCGGGCGGAGTGATCCGACAAAGCCTTTGAATCTCGTGCGTAGGTGATGACATTCCCATTTCGAGTACTGCGACATCAAACTCCTCCGGAGATCTTCCTTCGCTCACCATTCGCAAAACCGAGAGCGGCAGCCCAAGGCCGTTGTTGTAGTTTCGCTCGCTCTTCAGAACTCGCAAGCCAGCGCTGTCTAATAAATGCGCCGTCAATTCCTTGGCCGTAGTTTTCCCGGCGCTCCCGGTAATGCCGACAACGGGCTTTCCCCAGTTCTCATAAACACCGTGCGCCAACGTCTGTAAGGCAACTATTGCGCCGTCAACCAGAAGCAGGCGATCCCCCAAAGAGGTGAGGTGTTCATCGCGTTTCACTCGATCCGCCCGCGCGACGGCCGCAATTGCTCCTTTGCTAAACGCGTCATCTATATATTGATGAGCATCGGCAAAGGTGCCGTTAAAGCCCGCACGGGCGTAATCTTCCTGAGACAGAGCGAAGAAAAGCTCGCCGGTGCTAACCGACCGCGAATCGATCGAAAAACCTGAGATTTCTTTGTCAAATAACTCGGCGCCTAAATCCGCGGAGATAGCGCCCATTAAAAGCGATGCTTCCCGGACATTCACGTTATTCCAACCTCTTGCTCCCCGACTAACAGCAATGATTCGCCGTTCCTGGATTCGGTGCCTTCAAACTCGAAAGAACGGTGGTCAATGCGCATCGGATTTTTTTGGATTGGGCGATATTCCGGAGGATAACCGTGAAACTCGGACATCAGGACCGTCGTCGTTTCCTCAATCACTTCCTTCGGTTCGTTCTGGACGAGAGCTTTCGGGGTGGAGCGGTTCATCCGCAGACGCTTTCGACACGCCGTCACTCGCTCCCTTAGTCCATTTCCAAAGATGTCGTTGTCCTGTGTTCGACGGGGACTCATCTATTTTGCTCCGTGGAGGTAGTGTCTGAATTTCATTTTCGTCATGCAAAATTCTCATTGATGGCTGCGAACCTGTAGTCCTGCGTCACAGCTGAGCTTGATCTAGTTAAATCGTTCAAAATCAACGTAGATTATTTGCCCTGTTTTCAACGCTGCTCCAGCTTCCGGTGATTGCCGCATTACCCGGCCTTCGCCATGCGCCTCCACTTGCATGCCCAGCTGTGCGCACGCCCGAGCAACGTCGCGCACGCTACGCCCGCGCAAATCGGGCATCAGGATGGCTTTGCTTCTCGCTACCGCATAAACAATTTCGCCGCCTTTGTCTCGCGCCGCCACTTGCGGCATCGTTAATGCCCTCCTCTCCTGCCGACGCGTCTCCGCATCCCGAAGTTTTGAGTTCTGTTCAGGTGTCTCTCTGGCGCGTGCAATCAGCTCAACCGGCTCCTGAAAATCGGTGTCGGGAATCACGCCCATCTCAGGCAGGATTTGTTCGGCAATTTGACGAAACACCGGCGCGGCTACGTCGCCACCGTGAAAGGCACCAGATGGTTCATTGATCACTACGATTATCACGACGGCCGGATTATTAACGGGCGCAAAGCCGACGAATGATGCGACATATTTTGTTTTTGAGTACGTTTTTGTTCGCGGGTCTATTTTCTGCGCGGTGCCGGTCTTTCCAGCTGCTGTGTAACCATCCAGTTGCGCCTTCCTGGCCGTCCCATGCAACGTGACACCTTCCAGCATCCCCCTGAGCGCCTTCGCCGTTTCCTTGCTGATCACGCGGTGTTGTTCGGGCTGTGGGCGGTAGTCGGTTGTGCCGGCAGCCGTTCGGATCTCGCGAATCAAATGGGGAGCCACACGAATTCCGTCATTTGCCAGGGCGCCGAAGGCAGCCGCCATCTGCAATGGGGTAACCGCGACTTCCTGTCCGATCGCTACTGAACCAATTGAAGAAGGCAGCCACCGCTTGAGCGGGTTTATGAGGCCAACAGTTTCGCCCGGTAGCTCAATTCCTGTGCGTGCGCCAAAACCAAAGCGGCTGATGTAGTCAAACATCGCTTCGTCGCCGACTCGTATTCCTAGTTTTATTGCTGCAACGTTACTTGACTTGGCAAGGGCATCAGCGAGGGTGATGACTCCGAAGGGATGCGGATCGTGAACTACGCGCTTGGCAACGGTGATTGATCCCTTTTCACAATCGATGAGATCGTTGGGCTTCGCTCCGTTCTCAATCGCCGCGGAGAATGCAACGATCTTGAATGTTGAGCCCGGCTCGTAAACGTTCTGGAGGGCCCAGTTGGCTCGCGCGGCGACGGGCGTCGCACCTACATCGTTAGGGTCGAATGTAGGCGAATTTGCCAGAGCCAGAATCTCGCCAGTGCGCGGGTCAAGCACAATTGCGGCGCCGGACTTTGCGTTCGACTGTTCAACTGCGGCCGCCAGCGCAGCCTCAGCCTGATATTGAATCGACTGATCGATTGTCAGAATGATGGTTTGACCGGCTCGGCCGGGAATCTCTGTGCTTTCGTAGGCTCGGCCACGGGAATCCTTCTCGATAAACAATTTGCCTGGGCCACCTACGATCTTTTCATTGAACGTTTGTTCAATTCCTGCCAGGCCGTTTCCATCAAGGCCGACGAAACCAAGTACGTTAGACGCCAATGAGCCATTTGGATAAAAGCGCCTGGGCTCTTTACGGGTGTGCACTCCCGTCAGTTGCATTGTCTCCAGCAGGCTCGCTTGTTCTGGAGTTATCCTGCGAGCAACCCAGATAAAGCGGCGACCGCTCCTTCTCGCCTCACTGATTTGTATGGAGAGGTCTCTTTGATCCAGACCTAAAGAAGACGACAGATAATTTGCCGTGCAGTCAATCGCGGCAGTCGTTTGTGCCTCAGTCTTTTCCTCGAATTCGTCAGGAGCAATAAATATCGATGTTGTTTCGATGCTGCGCGCCAGCTCTCGTTCCTGCCGGTCGAGTACTAGTCCGCGTTGCGGACTGGTTTCAAACGCTTCCTGCTGCTGTTGATGCGCGCGCTCGACGAGCTTGTCGTGTTGTGAGACTTGCAAATAAACAAGTCGGGCGCTAATGCTAACCATCCAGAAAACAACGAAAGCCGCAACCACCAGGGTGCGGCGAATCGAGAGGTCGGTCTGTGCTTCTGAATGAGCGGAACGGCGCGCCAACATTCCTTGAATCCCTTCTTACTTACTAAAGCGGGGAAAGAGCACTCGTCCGAGCTTTGGTCTCGGCGAGTATTTGCCAGCGCTTGTTAGCGCTGAAACGAAGCGGAAGGATTTAGCAGTGCCGGCGCGAGTGGCAGTTGGTTCCCCCTGCTGACCTTCTGAGTTAAGACCTGGCTCGCCAATAAAGGCTTCAGGCCTAACCCCCTTGCCTGCAACCCAAGTCGTGCTGGAGCAGATGCCTGCTCTTTCTGAGCCCTCAGGTATTGCTGTTCAGCTAGTAACCTTTCGCGTTCACTACGAAGCCCTTCGCTTTTGTAACCATATTGAACGGCAGCAAAGTGCTGTTGCGCCGCAAACACGAAACCGCTGGCGAGAATTAACCCACAGAACAACAATAGGATTAGACGGGAGAGGGCGCGTACGTCGCGGTCCCTATGAATCTTCGAATTGCGGTGCTTGGAGGGAACTCTTCTCATGGAGGGACTCCGAATCTAGTTGATTGTTTTTATTACCGCGCACAAACGCAGCACGGATTGTTAAATTGAAACCAGCTTGCGACAAGCGCGCAGCTTTGCACTGCGCGATCGGGGATTCACATCGATTTCAATAGCGCCGGGTGTAACCGGACGCTTGGTTAATATTTCGACGGCGCGGCGTGTGCCGCAAGTACATACATTGGTTCGCGGCTGGCTTCGAGTACTCCGTCGCCCGGCGCTCCTGGTTTGGCACTGGCAGTAACCCGCTAGCCGGCGTAGCTCCTGCTTCATTATGCGGTCCTCAAGTGAATGGAAACTGATGACCACGAAGCGTCCGTCAGGTTGTAAAAGATCAACTGCAGTTTCGACGAATCGGCCCAAACCTTCCAGTTCACGATTCACCGCGATCCGTAAAGCCTGAAAAGTCCGAGTGGCCGGATGGATGTGCCAGCGCTTCCTTTCTCCCGCGGCGCGTGCCACCAGATCGGCTAGTTCTTTTGTCGTCGTGATCGGCTTCCCTTGTTCGCGACTCTCAACAATCCACTTTGCGATGCGGCGTGAGTTTCGCTCTTCGCCATACTCAAAGATGATCCTCGCTATCTCTTTTTCCGGTTGACTGAGCAGAAGATCCGCGGCGGTCTCTTCGCTGCTTTGGGGATCCATCCGCATGTCGAGCGGAGCGTCTGAGCGAAAACTAAATCCCCTGGTTGGTGAATCAAACTGGAGCGATGAAACTCCGAGATCCGCTAACATACCGACCGGTTCGCGTTCGCCAAGATCTTTCAGAACCCGGTCAACGTTCCTAAAGTCTGCATGCACGGCCTGAAACCGCTGCCCATACCGGGCCAATCGTTCGCTCGTTAAGCTCAGCGCCTCGGGGTCACGATCGATCCCGATCACGCGAGTTTTGATTGAAGCTTCAAGGATGGCTTCACTGTGTCCGCCGAGGCCCACCGTGCAATCGACATAGAGACCTCCTCGCTCTGGTGCAAGGAAATCGATCGTTTCTTGTAGCAGCACGGGGCGATGGGGCGCGCCTCTGCCCCCCAAAGGCGCAGCCATCACCACCGCCCCGTGATCTCGTTCAAAGAACAACTAACTGGTAACAATTGCTTGTCACTGGCCACCGGTCACTTCCTAAATTCCCAATTTAGCAATTGCCGCTTCGTCTTCTTCCGTGTAAGGGTCCGCGAGCATGCGCGCCTTGAATACATCAAGCTCCCAAACTTCCAGGTAAGTCAGATAACCCAAGACAGCCACGTCTCCCATCACCCCCGCGTTTTTGCGCAGCAGCGGATGAATCAAAAGGCGTCCTTGCGCATCAATAGTCGCCTGTTGGCCGAAGTAGTTCGTTCTGTCAAGGAACTTGCGCCGTGCTGGATCCATTGTCGGCAACAGGGAAAGTCGTTGCTCTATTGATTCCCATTCGGGCAACGGGTAAAGCCGAACGTTGTCACCGGTAAGGCTTGTTATGTAGAATTCGCCGCCGTGCTTCTCATCGATAAGGCGGCGAAATGGCGTCGGCACCTTCAGCCGACCCTTGGCATCTATCCGGGCCGTGTAATTTCCCCGCAGCATAAAATTTTGACGTTCACGAGAATTGGTGGGTGGCCGTTCAAGGAAAAGTGACTAATGATCGGTTCGCTACGAGGTTGGACCCACTTCCGACCACTTTCGACCACCCGCGTCGGATACTACGCTGCCTCTTTTTGAGTGTCAATAGCAAACTCCGTAAAACCCTTAGGTTTTTTGCATGAATCAAGTTTGCATCTGAAGTTAGTGTTCGCCTCTTGTCGGCTTTCTCAAGACATCTTGGCAGGCGCGGCGGGTTTGGGAAAACATGCGAATAGGTAGCCGCCGAGCGTTGATGTATATTGGCGCGCCATGTTTCCGCCCACTAATCTTTGCCTTATTAATAACTAAATGAACCTCGATTCCGGAGGATTTGTCGGACTTCTTCTGTTTGGGTTACTTGCCGCCGGCGCGAACCTCCTTGGTGGTTTTGTACTCATCAGATCTGGCGCGCACCGATTTGGCGAGCGCTTTCTTAAGTACCTTGTGGCTCTCGGCGCGGGCTTCATGCTTGCGGCTATATTCATTGAGATACTTCCCGAAAGCGTAAGCATTTGGACCTCAAACCTTGAGGGCAAGAGTGCCGCACAAGCTGTGGTAGGCGCGATGACGCTGCTGTTGGGGGGTTACTTACTTATCCAACTCTTCGAGCATACAATTGCTCCCCACTTCCACTTCGGAGCGGAAACACATCCGGAATCTTTCATGCGACCTTCTGCGGCTTATGCAGCAGTTGGGGGCCTTTGGATTCACACTTTCTTCGATGGAGTTTCTATCGCGGCGGCTTTTCTGGTTAACTTCAAGGTTGGCCTCCTGGTTTTCATTGCGATCCTGTTACATAAGATGCCGGAAGGGTTTACTGTAGCTTCTATCATGCTCGCTTCAGGGCGTTCTTCGCGAACAGCTTTACTGGCAACGGTCGCTATA
>JALYTI010000639.1 GCA_030854375.1 Acidobacteriota bacterium
GCGCGCCGTCCGGATCTTTATAAGGCTAACAACATCCCTGGCCGCGAGTGGTCACTCGAGGCAGCGGATCGGGGCAGTAGCCCGACCGTCAGGGAGGGCTCATGCTGAGCATATCGAGGGCCCGGGTCTCGGTCGTAATTCCCGCGCTAAATGAAGAAGGACCGATCGCCGCTGTAGTACACGCGGTGCCGCGCGAGATCGTCGACGAAGTGATCGTCGTTGACAACGGCAGCACTGATCGTACAGCCGAACGCGCCCTGAAAGCCGGCGCGCGTGTCATCTCAGAACCGCAGCGCGGATACGGACGGGCCTGTCAGGCCGGTGTGCGTGCCATCGGAACCGAATGCGAGATTGTCGTCTTCCTCGATGGGGATGGCAGTGACTGTCCTGAACTGATGGGACTGTTGGTGCAACCCATCACCGCTGGCACTCATGACTTCGTGATCGGTTCGCGCACACGCGGACGACGTGAATCTGGCAGTATGAACTTCCAGCAAGTCTTCGCCGGGCACGTTGCCGGCTTGCTGCTGCGCTTGCTCTACGGAGTGCGTTATACGGATATGTGTCCTTTTCGCGCGATTCGCCGTGAAGCGTTGGACCAATTGGGAATGCGCGAGCAGACTTATGGCTGGAACCTGGAGATGCAGATGCGCGCGGCGCGTTCTGGCCTTCGCATACTGGAAGTTCCCGCAAATCACCGTCGCCGGACGGGAGGCGAATCGAAAGTCTCCGGCACATTGCGAGGGACTTTTCTCGCCGGGGGGCGAATTCTGATGACGCTCGCGCGCGTTGCACTAGAACGCAGCGCTCAACGCCCTTCAGCATCCGCATGAGTGATGGCGGCAAGATTGTATCTGTTCGGCGACAGGGTTAGTGCAAATCACGGGTCGCAAGTATGCTTACGGGATACTCTTCCTGCTGAGCGAGCGCGGGCGCATCCGCTTCAAAGGAACTAGGAAAAAGATGGACGACATGGTACCTCCACTCTCTCGATCAGGCTCGTTGAACTTGAACAAGCGGAACTAATTCATCGCCAATTCATCGCCAATTCATCGCCAAACATTTTCAGAGATACCACAGCGTGTCGATTACACTTTGACGACGGATGGGGACAAACTGCGCAAAAATCTCTTTGCCCTTTCCAGATTCGCAAGGAGAAAATAATTCACCCTTTCGAGGTAGTGAAGATGACGAGCCTCGTGAGACGCTTTTTCGCACTCAATTTCTAAGTGGCCAATACGTGGACAAAAATAACTGCACGCGACGTATATGCGATGGTAAGGAATGGGAAGGAACGGGAAAACCCTTGAAATCTCTTGGTGGCTGCAACTTTTGAAAAGGCAATAACTTAGGTTTTTGCCGAGAGTCCGATTCGCAATGCGGAGGTCAGGGGTTCGATCCCCCTCTGCTCCACCAACAAGTCCAATTTTCTCAATGTTTACTCTCTCTTCCCTAAGCTTCTCGCTTTCTCGCCTTCCTCATGTGGACAGAAATAGCAGCACAGGACCGTAGGCGATGGTAACGAAGGCAAAAGGATCAGCTCAGCCAGAATTGCAAGCGTCTGAGTACTTGTAACTTACGATTCGTGTGTGCAATGCGGAGATCAGGTGATCCACTGAATGGGTTAAGGTCACAAATGGTGACCTCAACCTGAAGGGATTGGATCAAGCTCAAGGCCAATCTCATATCGGGTGGTTAGCCGAAGAAACTCACTGACCAGAGGTGTGGATTTCGCGCTCCTCGTCGACTGCTGCTACATCGTTACGCCGACTACGTCCCTGCCACGTTTCCCTAGCATTTTCATTTGGACTTTTTTCCCCTGCTGCTTTCGCCTCAAGGTCTCCAGCACGGGCTGCCGCTTGCTCGATGAGCGCGTTGACCTCGCCGCCGATGAGGATCGTTACGCCAGTCAAGTAAAACCATAGCAACAGAATGATGACCGCTCCCAGTGAGCCGTAGACGACGCTGTAGGTGTTATAGACGTTGAGATATGAGCCGAACAAAAAAGAGACAAGCAGCCACAGGATGACGCCAACCGCAGCTCCCGGTGTCAGCCAGCGTAGTTGCTGTTCATGCAGGTCGGGCGCAAAGTAGTAGATTAACTGAAAGGCTAAAAAGACAAAGAAGAGCACGAAAAGCCATCGCATGACCGTCCACACTGCGTTAAATGCAGCGCCGAAACCGTAGCGGTTCGCGATCTCTTCGGCAATCCGGCTGCCGTAGAACATCAACGCCAGTGCGGTAATAATCAGCACGGCGAGCGCAATCGTCAGCAGGATGGCGAGCAGAGT
>JALYTI010000640.1 GCA_030854375.1 Acidobacteriota bacterium
CGCTAGATCCTTGCGTTCTCTCAACCTCAGTCCTCGGAGGCTCGCCATGACGCTGACGCGACGTTTTGCAATTCTTTCGATCATTACCGCTGCAATGATGGGATGTACCAGCCACTGCCCACTCGGCCAGGAGATCGTCATTCCATCCGCAGACGGGACAGACCCATCTGTTGGTATGGATTTTCATTTGCCCAACGGAAGCATAGTTACCGTGACCCCCGGCTCCGCCACTACGACGGTTCCCGTACCGGGTGGAGGTAAAGTGACCGTCATCGTAAATGCAAAGGATCCCCAGGGGATTCAAGATGCACAAATCTGGGCTGCGGATATTACCACCAAGATCAATCCTGCTACGGGGATTACAACTCGCTCCGGTCCGGGATTGCTTGGCGCTCCGACGGCGAGTAACAGGGACAGCGGCAGCCAGGGCCAGAAGGGATGCACTGAACGCGTTGTGTCAACCAATCTGGAAGTTAGCAAGTCACCTACTGGCAGCGTGAGTTTCGAAGTACATGCTGTCGGAGTCAACTTTGGTGGCAAAAACATAGCCACACCGCTCGTTACACTTGTGGCGCAGTGATAGCCTCATCAGTCTCTGCTAGATCAGTCAAATTGTGAATGAGTGCTGCTACGCAGCGGGCGGCGGCGGCGGAGGCGGAGCGTCCGGGAGCGCGATGCCGTGCACCGCTTCCCAGTCATCGGTGGGAACCATTTCGATCGCATCCCAGGGGCATCCATCGAGAAACGCGCCGTCCGGGCCTTTGCTGATGCACTTTTGGCAGCCAATGCACAGATAAGGATCAACCTCGATGCGGCCAAACGGAGGATGGTCCTCGTCAGGTATCCAGAACATGCATGCTTCGATCGGACAGTATTCGATGCAAGCGGGTGAGCCAGCGCAACCAGTGCAACAGTCGGTGGTAATCGCAAGTATGCGTGGCCTCTTCTTACGCGCCGCTTTCCCGTCGCCCTCTGACATTGGCCAATGCTTTTCTACGATGTCGTACATGTTTTGTGCTGCCGTGTTCAAAATTTAGCGAGTTCGACTCTAACATAGCTCTGCTGAATCGCTCAACGATCTTCGTCGTTTGTAGTGATGCCGTTTGAGTGGCCCATACAAAGGGATCGGGCCCATGAGGTCAGTACCACCTCGCGGTAGAGAGTGTGTGAAAACTATGGGTCTCAGCGCCAACGGCGCGAAATGTAATAGCCTGGGCCATCGGCCCAGGTGGGACCAGTTCAAGCTTCTTAGCGCTGAAAGCGCGAAATAATGTTGGAGCGCGCAATCACTACTATTTCCGGTCGACACTTCTTATTTCGCGCCTTCAGCGCTTCCAAAATTCATGGACCTGACCTAGGGCGTTGCCCCAGGCTGTTACATTTCGCGCCTTTGGCGCTGAAGACCCAGAGTTTTCACACAGGCTCGGTAGCGACCGGCCCTACGGATAGTTTTAATGCGCTTTTCAATTCGGGTCCCAACGTTCGACCGATCCCGCCGGCCGATCCTGATTAAGCGCTCAACGAATGTTGAGCGTCGGGCCGGTCGCTACCGCCCGATTTCTCACATTTCTGTTTTTCTTTCTGATCCGCGTTCATCCGCGTAAATCCGCGGCAGATTATTTCTGGCTAATTTTTACCGGAGGAGGCGTGTCGCTGACAGCGAACCAATCACCCTTGCCATCATTGGTTCGTAGCATCCGCATAACCTCGTCAAAATTGAATGGCCTCGCCCCACGACGTCCAAACACTGAGATTTGATTTCCACTTTCGTCCACCGCACGATCACGATCCAAAGGTTTCGAAATCGCCAGTGCTTCCCCCTTCGTTTTGAACGTCGCAATCAATGCCGGATTTGGTCGCGGACTAAATCCCGCGTATTCCGGCGTCGTCTCCGGCGAAGTAAGTTGCAGAATGCGCAAACCATTTCGTCCATCTGCGACGTAGGCGAAAAGGCTGGCATTGGTCATCGCGATTTTCACTTGATGCACATCGTTCAGTTTGCCATCTGCGTTATACATTTGATCGAGCCGCGGCTTTTCAGGCTGCTCCACATCGATGATCGCAATTCCCTGCTTCCCATTCGCCACGTAGGCGTAGGTTCGGGCTACATAAACATCGTGGGCGTCGGCCAGCGGAACGACCGCGGAGGTTATTACACTAACCCCGTTGGGCGAGTTGAGATCGAGCACTTTCAAACCTTCATCATCTACCACGAAGCCATAGCGAAACTGGATAGCGATTGACCGCGGATGCTTCAATCGCAAATCGCCCGTACTAACTATTTTCG
>JALYTI010000130.1 GCA_030854375.1 Acidobacteriota bacterium
CACGCTTATTTAAGGTAATCATCTTTTTCGGTCGAACTGCGTGGCAAATTCAAGCGGAAAACGTTTAGAAACGACCCGACCCGCCGGTTATATCGAACTGCTCCGCGGCAATTTTGCCTTCCGGCAGCTGTGGCTGGGACAGGTTGTCAGCCAGATGGGCGACTGGTTTGATACGATCGCCCTCTACACAATAATTCTGAACCTGACGGGTTCGGGGCGCGCTATTGGGCTGTTGCTCGTAGCGCGCTTTGTGCCCAGTTTTGTATTCGGTTCGTTATCCGGTGTCGTTGCAGATCGATTTAGCCGCCGCTCGATCATGATTATTTCCGATCTGCTGCGCGCTGTTGTTGTATTGGGCTTTTTGTTTGTTCGCCGCGCCGATCAGTTGTGGATCCTCTATTTTCTCACCGTACTGCAACTGGGTTTGTCGACGTTTTTCGAACCGGCCAAAACGGCGGTGATTCCTTCGATCGTCTCGGACCGCGAACTCGTCGCCGCAAACGCCATCTCTTCGGTAACCTGGTCCGTGATGCTAACCCTGGGCGCGGCTATTGGCGGTGTAGTAACGGGATGGCTCGGCACTGATGTAGCGTTTGTTCTTGACGCGTTGACCTATCTTCTATCCGCGGCATTGATCGCGAGCGTACGATTGCCTAAACGCGCGCCGCATGAGAAGAGTAAGCTCACCCTCAAAGGTGCCCTCGGTATCACTGAGACAATCGAAGGAGCTCGCTACGTAACCCACCGGCCGCGCGTGCTGGCGCTGTTGCTGGTGAAACCAGCCTGGGGACTGGGCGGGGGGATTCTCACGCTGTTAGCGGTGTTTGGCGAGAAAATTTTTCCCGTCGGGAACAGTGCGGCTACCGGCATCGGGGTCCTCTTCGCGGCCCGCGGAATCGGCACGGCCGTCGGGCCGATTGTTGCCCGCCGAATTTCAGGTGAAGGCAAGGAAGGTATGCAGGTGTCGATTGGAATAGCATTCCTCATCGGCGGTGCGTTCTATATAGTTTTCGGCAGCGCGACTAGTTTTGTTTTAGCGCTCATCGCACTGGGACTTGCACACACAGGTGGAAGCATCCTTTGGGTGTTTTCCACAGTACTGCTGCAACGTGGAGTCGAGGACAACTTCCGCGGCCGCGTATTCGCTACTGAATTGGCCTTGCTCACACTTACGATGGCTGTTTCCAACTTTGCCACAGGCGAGTTACTTGATCGTTTTGGGCTGTCGCCCAGAGTTGTCGCGATTGGAATTGGCGGGTTCTTTCTTCTTCCTGGAGTCGCCTGGTTTGTTACCCGAAGATGGTGGGATAAGGATAAGGACGAGCCAACTGAAAAAACCGTTTATCTCGATAGAAGCGAGGAAACGGAGACCGCCCAGATACCCGGTTTGTAGACAGGCTCTATTGGTAGCCGGCTGGCATCTGGTAGCGATCTTATTTTATGGGCGGGTCGGGTGAAGCTACGTCTCACTCGCTTCGCGAAGACTACGACACATGAGAATCAAAATCGGAGTAATGGGCTCAGCCGGCGATGCGTCGCCTTCGCGTGAAAAGGATGCACTTGTGGAGAAAGCCAACAGCCTGGCGCAGAGCATCGCCACACGCGACTCAATACTCTTGACAGGCGCCACAACGGGAATCGTTTACCTCGTTGGTAAAGCCGCGCACGATGCGGGAACTTTACATGTAGGTATTTCCCCTGCAAGCGACAGCCGCGAACATGTGCAAAAATATAAATTGCCGCTGGATGCGTGCGATCTGATTATCTATACCGGTTTTGGATTGAAGGGACGCAATGTTGTGCTGGTACGATCCTGCGACGTGGTATTGTTCGTCGCCGGCTCGATGGGGTCACTTAACGAATTCACGATTGCTCATGATGAAGGCAAGGTCATCGGATGCTTGAAGGGTACGGGCGGCGTTGCTGATGAAGCTGATCACATTCTGAAAAAGTTTTCCAAAAAGACCGGCGCTCGCGTTTTTCAGGACGACGATCCCGCGAAACTATTGAAGGCATGCCTGGCAGCTCTGAAGTAAAGTTCCCATAGACTTCTGGAGCCGAAATAGTCATGGATTTGGGAATTAAAGATCGGGTTGCACTTGTGGCTGCCGCCAGCAAGGGTATTGGTTTTGCAGCAGCGCGTGAACTGGCACGAGAAGGTGCGCGCGTGTTCCTTTGTTCACGAGATGAAAAGAGGGCTAGTGACGCAGCACAAAAACTTCACGATGAAACCGGTGCTGCGGTTGCCGGGATAGGCGCTGATGTGACCGATGAGAAGGCGGTCGAGCGTTTTGTCAGTCTCGCGCGCGAACGCGCCGGACGTATCGACATACTCGTGACCAATGCCGGCGGACCACCTGCGTCTAATTTTGCCGATGCCGAGCTGGAAATGTTCCGCAACGCTTTTGAGCTGAACGCACTCTCCGCTATTCGTCTGGCAAAGTTAGTCTTGCCCGGCATGCAGGCACAGAAATGGGGTCGAATCATTAACATCACTTCGGTTTCTGTGAAGCAGCCGATCGATGGTCTACTCTTTTCCAACACCGTTCGCGCGGGTCTCACCGGTTGGGCCAAGACGGTTTCAAGGGAAGTCGCCACAGACAATGTCACTGTAAACAACGTAGCTCCCGGGTACACGCTCACCGAACACCAGGAAGAGCTGGCGGTCACACGAGCCGGCTCACTGGGTCAGTCCCGGGAGGAAATAATCGCCGTATGGGCTTCGCAAGTGCCCATGCGCCGGCTGGCCAGCCCGGATGAGATCGCCGCGGCCGTCGCATTTTTGGCATCAGAACGGGCGTCTTACATTACCGGTGTGACGCTGCAAGTTGATGGGGGTTGGGTCCGGAGTCTTTTGTAATGGACAAGGGTCAAGTAATCGAAGCTCACTATTCCGCGATAGATCCCGCTACCGACTTACTCGATCATGCGGAATGGGCTTCCGCTCACCCGGTCCAGATTGCCCGCTATTGGTCGGGTGATGAGGCGCCCGCAACCCGTCACGCTGAAGCGCGCATTATCTGGTCGGACCAATCCCTCGCTGTGCGTTTTGTCTGTAATCAGACTGAACCGCTAATAATTAGTGCCAATCCGCAAGTTGATCAAAAAACGATAGGATTGTGGGACAGAGACGTGTGCGAACTTTTTCTGGCGCCAGTTCCGGACGAGTCCAACCGCTACTTTGAGTTTGAGGCTGCCCCAACCGGTGAGTGGATTGATCTAGCTATTAACCTGCTGCCGTCGGGGCGCAAGACTGATTTCAATTTTCGCTCCGGAATGAACGCTGTTACGCGCGTTTCCGAGGATCGGTTAATAATCAGCATGCGGATCCCCTGGAGCAACTCCATTTCGAAGCCCCGACACGGTGACCGATGGCGCTGCAATTTGTTTCGTTGTATTGGGATGGGAAACGAGCGCTACATGGCCTGGCAGCCTACTTATACCGTAGAACCTAATTTTCACGTTCCCGAAGCGTTTGGCGGGCTGAGTTTTGGTTAGGAAACTCGGGGCTTCGGTTTACGGCTTTCCACTCCGGGCTTTGGTTTATGGCTTTCCACTCGGGGCTTCGGTTTATGGCTTTCCATTTGGAAAGTAGCAACGTATTTGGCAAATTTCACGCGATCCTCATCAGCCATTTCAAGGATCTTTGCCCCAATCAAGTATCCCGTTTCAGTTTCGTGCTCTTCGAGACTTTCATAACGAACCGGCGTGACCTTAAAGTCAATGGCTCCCACGGGCAATTGGAGTTTCACATTCAAGCTGCGATTCTCTCCCACTAAATGATGCTCGCCAAGGGTTATCGCTGGGACGATGAGCGCCAGCCCGGACGCACTTATGTCCAGGGTGTGGCCGTCCATAATCCTTGTCCGTTTCGCTCCGTTGGAGCTTCTCGCCTGCTCGGGTACTGAAATACTAAACGACAGGCGGGCCTTGTACCGCTTCGCGCGACGGCGTTCACCGACATACTGCCGGAAGCGTGAGACGATGGATCGAGTGAATTCCGCCATGGCTTTTACGGTAACACTTTGGCCCTGCCAAAAGCGTCTTCTTATTAGATTAGAGGAAGGGGCATCAACCTAGAATGCGCCGGAAGGGTCGCGAAGTCCATTCTAGTTAGCATGTGGCGCAGGTGCAATAGAAATAAAAAATTTGTTGTGATTGCAGCCGAGTGCGTGAGGCCGCTGTTTCAGGGGACGCGTAGTTCCAACTGTTTTTGCTCGCCTGCTGCCAACGCAACGCGCTGTGCTTTTGGACTTTCAGCTCTAACGAATTCTTCACTAACTATGGGCGGCAGATCTTCGCGCCTCCTGGCAAAGACAAAATACTCACCGGGCGCACCAGTGACAGAAAACGTCCCGTCTGCCGAGGTGCGCGCTGTCAGATATGCGGTGCGAAAGCGCTGCCTCTCCGACTCAACTGGCGCAAGCAGTACGACAAAATCGCTCACTCCCTGGTTCGTCCTTTCCGAAAGCACACGTCCGGCAAGTGAACCCACCTTTGGGGAAATGACGATCTTCACAGGTCCAGCTTCGGCTCCTTCAAGCACCTTGAGGGGCGAACGCAGCAAATCCTCGCCGTTTGACGTCACTGACTTAATGGAGTATTTCGCGTCTGGCGGAAGTGCGGCCGAAAGATAGACATCACTGCCCTGTATGCCGCCAATAATGAAGGAGCCATTGGGTTTGACGCGGACGGGCAGCGGTGGCCCGGGTCTATTTCCCCGTCGAATTAGCTCCAGGAAGATTACGAGATTGGGCGGCAGAGTGCCTCCACCTTCGACCTCTACAATTCCGGAGATCGACCCGGGCCCGCTGATTGCCATTGAAATGCCAGATAGATCGCTACCGGCAACATCCACATCCTGCTGAGCGACAAGGAATCTTTGCCGCGATTCTCGGTAGGATTGTTCGCGATCAGGCGCTTCTTCGCCGGGTTGACGCGCAGGTCGTGAAGCGGGAGCCAGCGCGGTGAGGACGTAGGAACCTTCCATCACATTGTTGAACCACCAGCGGCCCTCTGCATCCGAGCGGGTCGTGCGCTGTCCAATGCCGGGAACTAAAGAACCGCCAAACTCCGATTCCTTGTTTCGCAGTAGAACAGTCGCTCCCACGACAGGCGAGCCGTCTTGTTGCCGGACTACAGTTCCGGTAATGACATACGAATTCCGCGTCACGAGCGTGACGTTGACGCTACCGGTTTCACGGCCAGGGTCAACGCGTACAGCGACTGCGTCACGAATCGTGATGGCCGCGGGATGATAGGTGACTTGCGACTCGCCTCGCAACCGCGCGCGTATATCGATGAGGCCGCGTTTGTCCTCCGTCGCCACCGCAACGATGTAGTCACCTGCAGGCACGTTGTCGAGCCGGTACTCACCGTTTTGGTCCGACTGTGTCGTAAATCGCGACGTGTAAGGGCCGCTTACACTTCCCTCCCGTGAAATAAAACTCACCGCCACATTGGCCACGGGCTCTCCATTTGCCTTCATCACTTTCCCTGAAATTTTGCCACCGCGCGCAATACGAACTTCAACCTCAGCTGTGTTCGTTCCATCGACGGTGAACTCAGCGTCATGCTTTGGGACGATCTCTTCAAAGTCTTCTGGTTTAGGAATGGCAGACATTGGCAGCGGTATTTTCATTCCGAATCCGCTCGGCATGGCCACGCCCGGGCCCTCAAGGGTCACATAGTATTTTCCTGGACCCAAATTATCGACACGAAACTCGCCACGATCATTGGTGAATGCGAAGACGTCTCCCCCGCCCGGCGTATCATCCGAATCGTTGTTTGAGGTAAAGATACGAACTCGAACCCCTTTTAATGGCTGGGCATTGTCTTTGTAAATAACACGGCCCTTAACTGTTGATTGTCCAGCGGCGGGAGTTTGGCTCGTGGCTCTTGCTCTGGAGGCGCCAGATTGAGCATTGGTCACCGTCCCTGGAGACAGGAGCACCACTGCAAAAAGAACAAACGCCAAAACTAATCTTGAAGGATCCGGATCAAACCCAAAGTGCGAGGTTGGCATTTTTTACTGCGGAGTTTGTATGACGCGAGGTCAGTTTTTAGAAACTAATTTTTCGGAAAGGGGCCAAGTGGTTTACCGCCCCTGTCATTGCTTCTGACCCCTGACGGATCGAGAAAGAACGAAAGACGACCGGTCCGGCCATACTGAGCGGGCTCGGCTGCTGCGCTCCATGTCTTTCCCCCAGAGGCAGTATTAACGTGGAAGCGATATCCGGTAGATTCTGTGCCCTCGAGATCTTTTGGTAGTAGGCCCACCTTAACCAGCGTGGCTAAATCTGCGAATAGACCATTGTGTTGCTGACTATAGATGAGCTCGGCGACAGAAACGCGAGTCAACATGGCTTGCACCTCATCGTGGTGGGTATCTATGCGAGCGTTGAAGAAAAACTGCTTCCCTGCTTTCTTGACGATATCCTGATTTTCTTTATCTCCAATAATCCAGACGCCGTCGAGTCGGATTAGTGACACAGGCTCGGCCTTCTCAGGAGCATCGCCATCTTTGACCTTTACGAATACTGTGGCTAGATCCC
>JALYTI010000641.1 GCA_030854375.1 Acidobacteriota bacterium
AGACAAAGTAGTGGAGGCACTCCGCGAAAAGGGAAGTCAGGCAATTTCAATTCAAGCCAATGTCGCCAATCCTATTGAAGCTCAAAGGCTGATCGCCAGCACCATAGATGTTTTCAAGACCATCGATATTCTCGTATGCAATGCCGGAGTCTGGGAAGGTTCTCCGGTCGAGAAAATGAGCGAACAACTCTGGGACAAAACACTCGACATAAACCTAAAGGGCAGTTGGAGCGTATGCCGAGCGGTGGTTCCCGCGATGAAGGCACAACGATCGGGAAAGATCGTGATGGTAACTTCAACCGCAGGCCAGCGCGGCGAAGCTAACTTTTCGAACTACGCTGCCTCCAAAGGAGGACTTATCGCGTTTACGAAATCGCTGGCTGCTGAGTTAGCAGAATGGAGAATTAACGTTAACGCAGTTGCACCGGGATGGGTGGATACAGAAATGACTCAAGCGGCTCTTGGGGACTACCAACAGCGGGAATTGATCGCCAGTACCATTCCCCTTGGAACTATTGCCAAGCCGGAAGAAATCGCCGCTCCCATCGCTTTCTTATGCACTGATTGGGCGCGGCACATTACAGGTGAAGTACTCAACGTTAATGGCGGCTCAGTTTTGTGTGGTTAACATAAGGTTTTACATTAGGTAGCGAGGCATTCATAAACTACGGTATGAGTCGCAAACATATTAGGCTCGGAGTTGAGAAACTACTTGAAGACAAGCTGAACCTCCTCCGGGACGCACGTGTGGGATTAATTTGCAATCAGGCCTCGGTGGATCACAGGCTTCGCCATGTAGCAGACGTGCTTTATGTGCACCCTGGCGTGCAACTAACTGCCTTGTTTGGGCCGCAACACGGAATACGAGGCGACGTTCAGGACAACATGATTGAGACGGAGCACACCGTAGATCGCGAAACCGGCCTTCCTATCCATTCGCTTTACAGCGAAACGCGCGAGCCAACCGAGGCGATGCTTAAGGATCTCGATATTTTGGTCTTTGACATGCAGGACGTCGGCTGCCGCATCTATACCTTTGCTTACACGATGGCGAATTGCATGAAGGCGGCAAGAAAGTTCGGAAAGAAGGTCATTGTTTGTGACCGGCCAAATCCAATCAACGGCCATCAGGTGTCGGGAAATGTCCTGGAACCGAAGCAAGCGTCTTTTGTCGGCCAGTTTGCCCTTCCGACGCGGCACGGAATGACGCTGGGAGAGCTCGCGCTGATCTTCAATGAACACTTTGAACTAAAGTGTGAACTTGAGGTCGTGAAGATGGATGGCTGGGGCAGAGACTGTTGGCTCGATGAAACCGACACTCCGTGGGTCCTGCCGTCCCCAAACATTCCTACGCTTGATTCCGCAACTGTCTTTCCGGGAACGGTTCATTTTGAAGGAACTCAATTGTCTGAGGGGAGGGGAACGACGCGTCCATTTGAACTCGTGGGAGCGCCCTACATCAATCCCGAGGAATACTCGCGGAAGTTAAACGCTATGCAGCTGCCGGGCGTGTTCTTCCGCAGTTGCATTTTTCGGCCTACCTTCCAAAAACACGCGGGCATAAGTTGTGGGGGCGTGCAAATCCATGTGACCGACCGAGACACCTTTGAGCCTGTTATCACAGGTCTCGCCATGGTAAAGCTTGCTTACGACATGTATCCGACTGAGTTTCTTTGGAAAGAACCGCCTTACGAATACGTTTATGATCGCAACCCTTTCGATGTTATCGCCGGCACTTCAAGTATTAGAGAAGGTATCGAGCGGCGCAATTCACTCGAAGCAATTCAAGAAAGCTGGAAAGCTGATCTGCAATCCTTTACGGATCTGCGAAAAGAGTATCTGCTCTATCAGTAGTTAATGTTAGTCGTTAGCGGTCGGTGTGCCGACCGTTAAAGGATGAAATGAGGATAGTTAGAGATTTTGAATACTGGTTAATGTAGTGCGTTAATGACTGCGCGAGTTCGATTGCATTAAAAATTCTTCGGAGGGTTAATTTGAGCAACGCTAATGTGGAACAGTTAGAGACTACGGAGAGCGCTCCGCCGATTGCCTGGGTAATGGGGATTGCCGGTTGGCTTGTTCCCGGACTTGGCCACATACTCCAGGGGAAGTGGGTAAGAGGCCTCATCCTGGCATCAGCCGTATGGACGTGCTTCCTTTTAGGCATTTGGATGGGAGGGCATTTGTTTGCGCTGGGGAACGAACAAGGGTCTTCTGTCCTGCTGCAGATACCGCCAATGATCGCCAACCTTGGATCCGGCATGCTTTATCTTTTTTGCTGG
>JALYTI010000642.1:0-1699 GCA_030854375.1 Acidobacteriota bacterium
ACCCGGTGCACTGTCTCCCAAGCTGTACTCATCGGTATTCGGAGTTTGCAATGGTTTGGTAAGTCGCCATGACCCCCTAGCCATAACAGTGCTCTACCCCCGACGGTAATACTTGAGGCACTACCTAAATAGTTTTCGGAGAGAACCAGCTATTTCCAAGTTTGTTTAGCCTTTCACCCCTATCCACAGCTCATCCGCTAGTTTTGCAACACTAGTCGGTTCGGACCTCCAGTAAGTGTTACCTCACCTTCATCCTGGCCATGGATAGATCACTTGGTTTCGGGTCTACACCCAGCGACTGAACGCCCTATTCGGACTCGATTTCTCTACGGCTTCCCTATTCGGTTAACCTTGCCACTGAATGTAAGTCGCTGACCCATTATACAAAAGGTACGCCGTCACCCGTTTCCAGGCTCCGACTGTTTGTATGCATGCGGTTTCAGGATCTATTTCACTCCCCTCCCGGGGTTCTTTTCGCCTTTCCCTCACGGTACTAGTTCACTATCGGTCGATTACGAGTATTTAGCCTTGGAGGATGGTCCCCCCATATTCAGACAGGATTTCTCGTGTCCCGCCCTACTTGTCGCAAGCTCAGTACCACACAGGTCTTTTCACGTACGGGGCTATCACCCGCTATGGCCAGCCTTTCCAAGCTGTTCCGTTAAGTCTTGTGCTATCACTTGCAGGCTCTTCCGATTTCGCTCGCCACTACTTTCGGAATCTCGGTTGATGTCTTTTCCTCGAGCTACTGAGATGTTTCAGTTCACCCGGTTCGCCTCGCATGACTATGTATTCATCATGCGATACCTCTTGCGAGGTGGGTTTCCCCATTCGGAAATCTCCGGATCAAAGCTTATTTGCCAGCTCCCCGAAGCTTATCGCAGGCTATCACGTCCTTCGTCGCCTATCATCGCCAAGGCATCCACCACATGCTCTTATTCACTTGACCCTATAACTTTGACCTCTCTTGCGAGAGCCCATCGTCTATCAAGGAATTGCCAGGTCTCTCACCTGGCGCGTTATGCCGTACTTCTCAATCGAATTGCTTCGAAATTGAAGTTCATTCTTGACGCAATCAAAAATTTGTCATTGGCGGCACGGTCTGCACGAAACCTTTACGAATGTGCAGTTTCCGCCAACAACGCTGATTCGACTCTATGAATTTTTAAAGAACAGCCGATTGATCCGGGAGATCCCGGGTCAACAACAAAGAAGCCTCATGCCCTTAACAAGCACAAAGCCGCTTTGGTGTTGATCGCACTTTGGTGTTGATCGCAATAACGCGATAACGAATAAGAGTCGTGTTGAAGTGGTGGAGGATGACGGGATCGAACCGACGACCCCCTGCTTGCAAAGCAGGTGCTCTCCCAGCTGAGCTAATCCCCCAGGAACGTCTATGGAGGAATGGTGGGTCTGGGTGGTCTCGAACCACCGACCCCCGCCTTATCAAGACGGTGCTCTAACCAACTGAGCTACAGACCCGAGCCGGTCGCTTTTCAGACCAGGCAAGAGCCTTGTCGTTGGCGACATCCTTCCAACAACCGATAAGTGTGGGCGTTTAAATTAAATTGCAGTTTCCAGAAAGGAGGTGATCCAGCCGCACCTTCCGATACGGCTACCTTGTTACGACTTCACCCCAGTCACGAACCCTGCCGTGGTAATCGCCCTCCTTGCGGTTAGGCTAACTACTTCTGGCAGA
>JALYTI010000643.1 GCA_030854375.1 Acidobacteriota bacterium
ACGGAAACGGAAAGGCAGAGCCTTTCCGCACTGGCGCGCGGCGAAGCCGCAAGAACCAATTTCAAAAAGGTTTTGTCGGAGTATGCATCTGAAGCGGCACGAGTTGAGCGACGCTTAGTGTATGGCACCACTTGCCGCTTCACGTCTAACGATCGGCATCGTGTATCATTACGAACACAGGAGACTTCGCAATGATCACTGTCGCCAATCGCATCTTCGTCAACCAGGAATTTGCCGCTGCCTTCGAGCAGAGATTTCGGGACCGTGCCGGCTTAGTAGATAAAATGCCGGGGTTCATTTCAAATCACGTCTTGCGTCCAGTCAACGATGGCGACCCATACGTGGTTTTCACGTTCTGGGATAGCCGACAGGACTTTCTCAACTGGGTGCGCTCTGACGCATTTATCAAAGGACACGCGCAATCCGGCACTCTTCCTAAGGAAGCATTTTCCAAATCAAACGTGTTGGAGATGCACGAGGTGGTCCAGGATTCCACGCGTCCTGAACTGGCGCCGGAGCCGCACGGCGGTCCATTCAAAATGCACTAGATTATTTGTCGAATGTCCAATGTCCAGGGTCCAATGTCAATACGGAATCGTGAGCGGGAGCGGCTAGGAATCTTCTCGATACAGGAAACGCCGTGCTAACGACAGCGAGAATGAAAACTGCAATTCAGCTTGCGGCTTTGCCGCCGCGCAGTGCGGTAAGCCTCCGGCTTACCGCAGAGATAATTTTAGATTTTGAGGCTATGCCTCCCAAAGAATTGGAAGGCGCAGCCTGATCATGGTCTGCCGCGACGGTGAGGCAGAGCCTCACCGCACTGCGCAGCGGCAAGCCGCCACTGCGAAGAGGAAAAGCCGCAGTAGACGGTGGCGAAATCCAAAGGATTCAGCCGTTTCTAGATTGGCGAAGTTGATCCGCGCGCTACCCTTCGCTTACTGACAGTATCGCGAGGTACTTTTTCTACAATGAACTGGCAAGAGAACATCATTTCTAATACCGAACAAATTCGCGATTTACTCTCAGCGACAAGAACCATCGCGGTTCTCGGGATCAAAACTGAGGCGCAAGCGAACCAACCCGCTTTCTACGTGCCCAGGTATCTCGACACGGCAGGTTTTCAGATCATTCCGGTACCCGTGTATTACCCCAAGGTGGAGCAGATTCTCGGGAAGAAAATCTACCGCAAGCTGACCGAGATACCAGTGGACGTTGATCTGGTGAATGTCTTCAGGCGGTCCGAAGATGTTTCAGCACACTTGGAGGATATACTCGCAAAACATCCGCAGGCCGTGTGGATGCAATCAGGCATCAGCAATGAGGCGGTAGCCGAAAAATTAGCGAAAGCAGGAATACGAGTTGTGCAGGATCGGTGCTTGATGGTCGATCACCGTTACCTTGGCGCGGGGCCGACCCTTAAATGACTATTGAAACCACCAAAATAAAGCGCGAACCCACCTATCAGGCGGCGAGAGCTGTGGCCTCAACCGTGGAAGCTCACTTCGCAAAACATCTCGCCGCAGCGCGCGAGCGCGGTGAGCAGGAGTTGGCGCCCGAACCGGACGCGCCGACAGTGGAAGCAATCATCGACGCCACGTTTTGGGCGAGCCTCAGACGTGAGGAAGGCCACTCGCCGAAGATTTCGCTGGCATTCGTTCCTCCCGAGCAAGTGAATCAACCGCTCATATTTGAGCAGGCGCTACCACTAACTCCGGGCGTGCTCACTAAGTTGGGCCCCGCTGTTGAGCGGCCGGGAATTCATCTTGGTGTCTGGCATGCGCGAGATGATCTTCGCGTGTGGGGCGCCACGCGGAGCGTTCCGAGCTTCTGTTTTGTTCTCGAGGTTGTCGAACCAGGGCTGCTGGTGATCAAGCATCGGCGCATGGATGGTTTTGGCAAGTATGCGAACGTCGCGGTGCTAAAAGGTGAACAGATAAAGGTCATCGACGAGCAGGGCGCAAGCTTGCCGGACTGCCCGGCGCTACTCGCATCTTTGCTTGCTTTCACTTCGCCTGGATCGTGGGATCACTCGATCAACTTACTCGTGCAGCTCGCCGCATCCATGCGCGCCCACGGACACGGCGGTTCATTGCTTGTCGTGCCAACCGGCACAGAAAATTGGCGACAGTCAATCGTGCATCCAATACTCTATTCGGTAACTCCTCCCTTCTCGGCGCTGGCGGATCTGATGCGGCAGAGCTTGAGCGACAGGGATGAGGATCCAACCGCCGGGGCGATTCGCAAAGCAGTTGACACTGTTGCCGGCCTTACCGCAGTGGA
>JALYTI010000131.1 GCA_030854375.1 Acidobacteriota bacterium
GATCAAGTCAGAGTGTTTCCACTTCATTTTGCGTTTCTTATTTTCTCACCTTGAGTTTCTCCAACCAGTCGCGCCCTTGGCGCTCCGGCGGGGGCGAGCCACCCTTCCCAACCTGCAAATTTGCAGTGCTTGAGCCACCCTTCCTAACCTGCAAATTACCGTACGCCTTCTTTGGTTTTCACAGCGTCTCGTTGCCCTAACGCCTGCATTCGCGCCTGGCGGCGCTGATTGTGGGCGAGGGCGCCCGCGGTCCCAGTAAAGAGCTACCAGGGTTTCGGCGCTGGCAGTTATTGTTGCTTGCCGCTCGCGCGCTTCAGCTCTTCGAGTGTGCGTTTGTGCTGCTCCAATTTCTGGCCGGCCTCACCCAGTTTTCCCTGGGACGTTAGGCGTTGATACTCCTCGAATTCCTGGACGGCTTTATTTATCAGCTGCTGCACGTTTTCAGTCGGGGAAGGTGACGGTGACGGTTTCACGCCGCCTTCTGCGGGTTTCTCTTTCGGCTGTTCGGGTTTCGTTTGCGTAGGCGGCCGACCGAGGTCTCCAAAGAGGCTTGTCATCGCCTCATCGAAAGTTTGCCCATAACCCAGCCGATCCTGTGTGGCCAGAACAACGAGTCGCAGTTCGGGCATGGGACTGCTTTCGGCCTTCAGGTAGATTGGCTCTACATACAGCAGCGACCGGCCAATTGGAATGACCAACAAGTGCCCGCGCAGGACATGAGACCCCTGCTGGTTCCACAGCGTGAACTGGGAGGACAGTTGAGAGTTTTGGTCGATGCGCGCCTCTATCTGGAGTGGTCCGTCAATCAGCCGCGACTTGGGAAAATTGTAGATGAGAAGCTTTCCGTAATTCTCACCATCACAACGACCAGCCATCCAGCCGATCATGTTGTTACGGCCTGCCGGCGTGAAAGGCAGAATCAAAACGAACTCGTTAACGATGCGCTCACCGGGAAGTTGCATGAGCACAAAATAAGGTTCAATCGGCTCTATTTGTTTTCTGTTCTGGTTATCGGAACCGAGTTGCTGCGCAACGTTCCAGACATCTTCGCGCTGGAAAAACACCTTGGCGCTTTGCGTGTGGTAGAGGCCATAGACTTCGCCTTGCGCTTTGATTAAAGTCTCGGGATAACGCACATGCGCGCGCAGGTCGGCAGGCATTTGGCTCGCGTCCAGGAACAAGGTGGGAAACGCCGCGCGATACGTGGCAATTATTGGATCCTGAGTATCAAAGACATAAAAGTGCGTCGTTCCGTTATAGGCATCAATCACCACCTTCACGCTGTTTCGAATATAGTTGAGGCTGTTTTGACCAACGTCGTGGTGGCGCGAATACGGATAGGTGGCCGACTCAGTGAAGGCGTCCATCATCCAAAAAAGTCTGCCTTCATTGCTGACGACGATATAGGGATCGTTATCGTAAGTCAGAAAGGGCGCAATGCCGTTGACCATTTCCCGAATGTTTCGGTGGATTAGAACCCGGCTTTCGGAGTTCACGTCGTCAGAGAAAGGAAGCTTTGAAAGGTCGCCCAGGGCCCAGGCGAGGAGCATGCGGCGAGCGCGACCGCCAATTCTTATCCCACCTGAACCCTGATAGCTTGTGTAGGTATTTGTTTCTCCCTGGGGAAAGTCAAACTCTTTCTGCCTCGTCTTCACATAAACGTCTGTGTTCGTTTCCTGTCCATAGTAGATTTCGGGCCTCGCGACTCTTATGTCCTTTGAACTGGATTCAATCGGCATGTTTGAGAGGACGAAGCGGGGCATGCCCTCCGGTGTAAAACCGTTGGCAGTGTTCATGGTTACGCCGTAGCCATGCGTGTAAATAAGTTTTTCATTAATCCAATTGCGAGAGGCTTCAGGTAGTTTTTTGACGTCGATTTCCCGCGCCGAGACCATCATCTGTCTTATGCTTTCGTCGATATGATAACGATCGACGTCGACGTCGGGAAAGTCGTAGTAGGTCCTGATGGCCTGAATTTGTTTGAGCGTGTCCTGAAGAGCATGCCAATCCCAAAGACGTATGTTTTCGAGCGTCGGGCGATTGGCTGCGAGATCCAGTCCTTCCACCGAGTTGTCTGCCTGAAAGTCTCGCAACTCTACCTGCTCGAGTCCAAAAGCGCGTCGTGTTGAGATAATGTTCTGTTCTATATAAGGGGTCTCGCGTCCAAGTTCGTTTGGTTTGACGATGAAGCTCTGCACGTATGCAGGCACCAGGTAGACGCCGACGATATAGAAGACGAAAGGGATTGAAAGCGCCAGCAACAACAAACGCAGTCCGCGTCGTGTCAATGCATTTATTAGTGAAATTACTGCAGCGATAATCAGGGCAATGCACACCAGGTAGAGCGCCGGAAGCAGATATTTCGCTTCCGAAAAGGTGACGCCCGAAAAAGTCTGGTGATCGTCCCAAAGGTAAGGGAAGCGCGAAAGATAAGTGCGCCACGCAAGCAGAACGAGAAAGATGCTCAGCGCAAACGAAATTGCCGAAAAAGACTTTTGGGCAGACCCTCTACCCGCGGCTTTCAAAACTTTTTGCGGTACGGTAAGCAATGAATAAACAATTGAGGCGCAGAGAACGACGAATGCCAGCGTGATTAACCAGGAGCTGATCAAGTCATAAAAGGGAAGGGAGAAAAGATAAAAGCCTAGCGACCTGTGAAAGATCGGATCCGGCGCCGTCGCGGGTACTTGGTTAGAATAAAGCGCAAACACCTGCCAGGACCCTTTCATGGCGAACCCATAGAACAGTCCGAACAAGAGCGCGAGTATCCATCCCAGAGGTCGCACAAAGCGCTCCGGAGAAAACTGAACGGGCTGGTTGTTAACAATGATCGTTCTTTTTTCTATGGTCTGGGAGGCAAAGGCTTTTTCCAGCAACCAGAAGGCAGAACGAAGTAGCAGCACAGTGACGATGGCAAACGTAAAAAACAAGCCTAGCTTGAGTTTGAAGATGTACCAATAGACCGCTGAAAACCCGAGTGACGCAAACCAGGCAGCTGAAAGATAGACAGCGAGACCACGAGAGAGGACGAGCAAGAGCAGGACCAGGGCCACAATCACCCAGCGCCGCCATCGCCGCCGGCGCGGTGGGCTAACATCGATCACTTCGTTATCTCGCAAAGGAAAGGATTCGCTCACGCGCGGGTAGCATACGCTGATCGGCTAGACCACTCAACACGGGCGATAGCTGTTGTTCGAGGCGCAGCCTCTCAGTTTCCCAGTCTGCGGAAAGGCATAGCCTTTCCGCACATCTGACGGCAGAGCCGCAAAGGTTAGAGAATCCGAGTTTCAGCGGGGCTGCCGTTGGGAACCACGGCAGTCAAAACGGTGGCGCGGCTGGGCGCCTGATGTGCGGAATGGCTATGCCTTTCCGGGCCGCACTCTTTTGATTTTGAGGAGGCTGCGCCTTCGATCCGACACACTGAAGTACGGAGACTGAATAGAGTTCGAAATGACCCACCGAGGCAGCGTGTGTATAATGGCCGCGACGCTTCATAGGTAATGTGCCGCAATCTTTTACCAAGTCTACTCGTCTTTAAAAGTCTCATTACCGTCTAAGGTATCCAGCGGAAACATTAGCTAGACTCCGAAACTCCAAAGAGAGATTCCAAATGCTCGCTCAAGAAACACTACTACAGAACCGCTATCGCATCGTCAGGTTGTTAGGACAGGGAGGCATGGGCGCCGTTTACGACGCGATGGACGAGCGTCTTGATACTACTGTTGCCTTGAAAGAAACCCTCTTCACTGATGAGCGCCTGAGAAAGCAATTTGAGCGGGAGGCAAGGCTGCTCGCTCGTATGCATCACCCGGCTTTGCCCAGAGTCAGCGACCATTTCTCTGAAGGCGAGGGTCAGTTTCTGGTGATGCAGTTCATCGCCGGCGACGACCTTGCCCAGATGATCAAAAACAAACAAGGCCCGTTCCCAACCGATCAGGTACTCACCTGGGGAGATCAACTTCTGGATGCGCTCGATTACCTTCATACGCAAGATCCACAAATCATTCATCGAGACATTAAGCCGCAAAATCTGAAGCTTACGTCGCGAGGCCAAATCATCTTGCTGGACTTCGGACTGGCTAAAGGACAGGCGGGCGGAATCTCCGTGGTGACCACCTCCGCGAGCATATATGGCTACACACCTAATTACGCGCCTTTGGAACAGATTCAAGGACTCGGCACAGATGCGCGCAGCGACATTTATGCGTTGAGCGCCACCTTGTATCACCTGATGACGGGTGTTAAGCCTCCGGATGCCTTAACGCGTGCTGCCGCGCTGGTGAACGGGCAACCGGATCCTTTAATTCGCGCAAATGAAATCAACTCCAGCATCGATCCCGAAGTTGCAAATGTGCTGGCGCGGGCGATGAGCCAGAATCGTGAACAGCGTTTTCCCACGGCAGCCGCGATGCGCGCGGCATTAAAAGCGAGCCGTGAAGCTACGGTCGTGAAAGGTGCAAGGGAAGCGACAACGGTTTTATTTGGGTCTTCGTCCGAGACGCTCACAGATTCCACCCGGACTCGTCTGAAAGAAACAACACGGCCGCATCCAAACGAAACGGTTGCAAAAAGGGAAACTGCGACAGTTGTGCATGCAGAGGATGCGCGCAAAGATCGACGATTTGCTCCCTGGGCCATCGGAGTTGCGGCCGTTCTATTGGTGGGCCTTCTTTTTGGCGGGTTTTATGCGTATCAGCTGAGGAACAACCTGGCAGGGAATACGGACCCGGTGGAAAACGGCGATCAAGGAACCGGAAGCCCAATTGTTTCCGAGCCCGCAGCCGGATCGACCACAAGTACGGAACCACTTGCAAGCCCTCCAAAGGAAGAAAAGAACCCCGCTGCTTCAGCAGTTGCTAATGAGCCGATAAAAAACGCAAAGGCTGTCAAGAACAGCGAGAAGGCTGCCAGGAACAATGACAAGGTTACGGAGAGGCCCACAACTTCGGTCTACCTTCCGCCCCTGACAGACGAGACGGCCCCGAATGCAGCCAACGAACGGGCTTTCCCTAAAAACACACCGGCACAACCTTTACCCGAATCAAACAGCTCGGACCTCTCTCCGTTGAATCCAAGCCGCAGGCGAATTGGCGGAGTTGCGATTAGAAACTTTCCCGACGGCACGCAAATAGTCACAAGTCCGGACGGTACGCGCGTCTTGATTATGCCGAATGGTACCAGACGAGTCTTTCGTCCCGGTGAGAAAATCAATCGGAGGAACCGTTTGCCTTGAGCGACGGGTTCCAGTAACTCCCCACCTAAATTTCCTGCAGTATTGATTCACCTTAAAGCGCGAGGAAAAATATGAAATTGATTAAGGCAAAGGTCCCGACCGCTTGTGGGGTTGTCGCTCTTTTGCTCACCACGGCTATGCCGCAGTTTGCGGGAGACCACCCAAGCGAAAATAGCAAGAGCTCGGTAATTCGAATGGCGCCCACGCCGCCCGCGTTTGACGAGAAGACGCGACTTGCTGAGCTCGCCGGCAGGCGTTCGCGGGTGGTCCAGTCGATGGGACCTAAGGCAATTTTGATCCTGTTCAGCACAGAGCCTCGCGTTTATACAAACGACGTCGACTATGAGTACCGCCAGGAGAATAATCTCTACTATCTTACAAATCTAAAACAAAAAGCCGCGACCTTGGTTCTGATTCCAAGCAATAAGGTATTACCGGAAATTCTTTTTCTGCCTCGCCGTAATCCCGCCGCCGAAACGTGGACGGGCCACATGTATAGTCCAGCCGAAGCAAGTCAGGTTTCCGGAGTCAAGGAAATTTGGGATTCGAGCGAGTTCGAGCCGTTTATGCTGGCGCTCCGTAACCGCCAGCCCTACCGCCCTAAACCTGAAAAGATCCTGCTGGCATCAAGCTCCGCGTCTACCGAGAGTGGAGCGCCCTCGGGTTTTGAGCAATTGTTTGAGGCGGCCGGTAAGAATGAGGGCGAGCTCTATCTGTTGATTCCGGGTGACCCCAGAAGCAGGGAATACAGGCAAGAGCAAAGCTTCGCGTCTGAATGGGCCAAGTCGGCGTCAAACTATAGTATTAAGAATGTGTCTCCGATTTTTGCCGACCTGCGATTGCGAAAGTCACCGCTGGAGATCGCGCTGATGCAGCATGCGATCGACATTACCACTGAAGCGCATGAACGTGCGTGGGTGGCCGCAGCCGCAGCAAAGTGGGAGTATGAGGTTGATGCGCAGGTTGTCTACACCTTCAAACTTCGCAACGCGGATCACTGGGGTTACCCATCAATTGTTGGTTGTGGACCAAACGCGACAACACTTCATTATGAAGAATCGCAGGGGCCGGTAAAGCCCGGCGATTTACTGCTGATGGACGTGGGCGCTGAATACGAGCATTACTCAGCCGACGTAACCAGGACTTTTCCAGTAAGCGGAAAGTTTACGCCCGCTCAGGCTGAGATCTACCAGATTGTTTATGACGCGCAGGAGGCGGGGGCGAAGGTTGCTCGACCGGGCGCGCTGGTTTCAGACGTCCATCGTGCGGCTACAGAAGTGATCAAGGATGGCTTATTGAAGCTG
>JALYTI010000132.1 GCA_030854375.1 Acidobacteriota bacterium
CCTTCACGGCGTACCTCCGCATGCACCCGCGAGGCGAAGGGATCGGGAATGCACAGATCGTTGCGCGCGGAACGGCCCAGAGTGATCCGCAGTCGTCCCAAGGGAAAACGATCCGGCGTGCGGTCGGGATATTTAACTATTAGCTCAGGCATGTGTTTCAAGATCGGAGGCCAGAGGCCAGAGGTCAGAGGTCAGAGAACAGAAGTCAGAGGTCAGCGATCGAATTGTCCGCCTCCCGGCATGACTCTCGACCGCGACATCTTAAAGACCAATATCTGAGTGGTCTCTTATTTCTGAATTCCTGAGCTCTAATTCTGCTCCTGAAGTGATTTTCTGTTCACTGTCCTCTGTTCACTGTCCTCTGTTCTCTGACTTCTGTTCTCTGACTTCTGTTCTCTGACTTCTGTTCTCTGACTTCTGTTCTCTGGTTCCTATGATTCAACTCCGCGGACAACGACTCACACTCGATCAAATCGCAGACGTTGCAAATGGGCGGGAAAAAGTAGCGCTCTCAGATGAAGCACGAACACGCATCGAGGCTTCACGCGCCGTCGTCGAAAAGATCGTTGCGGAGAACCGCCCCGTCTATGGAATCAACACCGGCTTTGGCAGGCTATCCGATGTTCACATCGATCCCGGCAAGTTGCGAGAGTTGCAGTTGAACCTTGTTCGCAGTCACTCGTGCGGTTTAGGCAATCCACTCTCTGAAGCTGAGTCCCGGGCAATGCTGCTGCTGCGCGCGAATGTGTTGGCGTGTGGTCTTAGCGGCGGTCGCCCACTATTGGTTGACACCCTGGTGGCGATGCTCGAACGCGGCGTGACTCCAGTCATACCGGAAAAGGGCTCGGTAGGAGCGAGCGGCGACCTGGCTCCGCTGGCGCATCTTGCACTCGCGACTATCGGCGAAGGCGAAGCGTTCTACAAAGGCGAGCGCTTAGCCGGTGGAGAAGCGCTCAAGCGAGCAAAGATTGAACCCCTCCAGCTCGAAGTTAAAGAGGGTCTGGCGCTACTAAATGGAACGCAGGCGATGGGAGCTGTCGGAGCGCTTGCGCTATATCGCGCCGACCGCCTGACGCGGCTAGCCGACGTAGCCGGCGCCATGTCGCTGGAAGCATTGAAAGGGACTCCCGTACCGTTCGATGAACGCATTCAGGCTGTGCGACCCCATCGCGGCCAGATCGACGTTGCGCGTCATCTGCGCGAATTGCTTGAGGGCAGTGAGATCCGCAGTTCGCACCTGGTAAACGATCCGCGCGTACAAGACGCGTATAGTTTACGTTGCATGCCGCAGGTTCACGGGGCAGTCCGCGACGCAATTGCACACGCTCGGGGAATTGTTGAAACCGAAAGCGGAAGCGCCACGGACAACCCGCTGGTTTTCGCCGATACTGATGAAGTACTTTCTGGCGGAAACTTTCATGGCGCGCCCCTCGCGTTGGCGTTTGATTACGCCGCGCTTGCCTTAACCGACTTGATGAGTATCACTGAGCGGCGCATAGATCGTCTCGTGAATCCGGATGCAAACGAAGATCTGCCGCCATTTCTGACGCGCGAGCCTGGTATATCTTCGGGATTCATGATGCTTCAGGTGACCGCGGTCGCACTTCTTAGCGAGGCGAAGGTACTGGCCCACCCGGCGAGTGTGGATAATGTTCCGACGGATGGGGGTAAGGAGGACCACGTCTCCATGGGAATGACGGCGGCGACAAAACTCCGATCACTCGTCGACATCGCAGAGGCGGTAACCGCAATAGAGTTGATTACTGCAGCAGAAGCACTTGAATATCGTAAGCCGCTTGCGCCCGGGCGTGGCGTGGGCCAGGCATACGAAGTCGTTCGCAGGCATGTTGCGGCTCTAACAAATGATCGGTCAATGTCTGCTGACATCGAGAAGATTGTCGCAACATTGCGCGGGCGCGAGCTGGATTCGCTGCTGGGATAACATGTGTTTGCTTAATTCAGAATACAAGGTTGGACTCTGTCTTCCCAACATTAATGTGGGAGAGGCGAGTTCAGAATGGACACGGAGGAGAGTCTATGCCGGACGCTTTTGACGAACGGAGAAGGGGTTTGGAGGAGGAGTATTTCCACCGCAAGGATAAAGAAGCAATTGAAAAACTGCGCGAGAAAATGAAGGTGGCAGAACAAGCGAAAGCGGCCGGCACATCTTCGATGCGCTGTCCGAGATGCGACGGGAATCTCAAGGCAAGTAAATTTGAGAACGTGTCGATCGAAACGTGCGAAAAATGCGGCGGGGTGTGGCTCGATGCCGGTGAGTTGGAACAGCTGACCAAGCGAGAGAGCGGCGGTTGGCTAAGTGGGCTTCTGCATCATTCCGGCAAATAGTGTCGACTGAAATGTAATGCAAACTGCTGCCACCCCACGTGGGATGCGGCACTCCCCGGTTAGTTTGCGGCGTCTCATTTAGCGGATGCGCGGAAACTAAAAGTTTGCGTTACAACAACTGAAAGTACTGCTATGTCTTCGAGATCAATTCGAGCGCCACGCGGTGCGACATTGAGTTGCCAGAGCTGGCACCAGGAAGCGGCGCTGCGCTGCCTGATGAATAATCTCGACCCCGACGTGGCGGAGAAACCCGATGAGCTTATCGTTTACGGCGGAGCGGGTAAGGCTGCGCGTAATTGGCCGTCGTTTGAGGCAATCGTCCGCGAGTTGCAAGCTCTTAAAAACGACGAAACGTTGTTGGTTCAGTCAGGAAAACCAGTGGGCGTGTTTCGCACGCATGAATACGCCCCTAGAGTTTTGATTGCCAATTCGAATCTCGTTGGAGCATGGGCCAACTGGGAACATTTTCATGAGCTTGAACGCAAAGGACTAATGATGTACGGCCAGATGACGGCCGGCAGTTGGATCTATATAGGCACGCAGGGCATCGTGCAGGGCACATTTGAAACGTTCGCTGCGATGGCCGATAAGCACTTTGGCGGCGATCTGAGCGGCAAACTAATCGTGTCAGGTGGAATGGGCGGAATGGGAGGAGCGCAGCCTCTTGCGGCTACTCTAAACAATGCGCTCTTCCTCGGTGTTGAAGTCGATCCAGCTCGCATCGAGCGGCGCGTGCTTAACGGTTATTGCGATCGCATGGCGCTGACCCTGGATGAAGCGATCGATATTCTTGACGATGCGCGCGAACAAAAGCGTGCCGTCTCTGTCGGGCTGGTTGGCAATTGCGCGGAGGTTCTGCCCGAGATTGTCAGGCGTGGAATCAAAGTTGACGCGGTCACTGATCAAACCAGTGCGCACGATGCGTTGAATGGTTACCTTCCCGCGGGCTTAACCCTCGACGAAGCCGCAGAGCTGCGGCGAATTGATCCCTCTGCGTACATAGAAAGATCAATGCAGTCTATGGCCCAGCATGTTGAGGCGATGTTGGCTTTGAAACGAGCGGGCGCGGTGACTTTTGATTACGGCAACAACATACGCAAGCAGGCATTCGACGCAGGTTGCACAGACGCTTTTGAAATTCCCGGCTTCGTGCCTGAATACATTCGCCCGCTCTTCTGCGAAGGCAAGGGTCCGTTCCGCTGGGTGGCATTGTCGGGCGATCCAAGTGACATACAAAAAACTGACGATCTCGCGCTCGAGCTTTTCCCTGATGATCAAACGTTGAATCGCTGGCTTCGTCTGGCGCGCGATCGCGTACATTTCCAGGGATTGCCCGCGCGTATCTGCTGGCTTGGCTACGGTGAGCGCGCTGAAATGGGAGAGGCTATTAATGAACTGGTTAAGCGCGGGGATCTTAAAGCGCCAATTGCGATCGGGCGAGATCATCTGGATACGGGTTCCGTGGCTTCACCTTTCCGAGAAACTGAAGGAATGAAAGACGGATCAGATGCAGTAGCTGATTGGCCGATTCTCAATGCACTTCTAAATACGGCGAGCGGCGCAAGCTGGGTTTCGTTTCATCATGGCGGCGGCGTGGGCATCGGCTACTCATTGCATGCCGGGCAGGTTTCAGTCGCCGATGGCACTGATGAAGCTGCGAAGCGCCTTAACCGCGTGCTCACAAACGATCCCGGTATCGGCATCGCGCGTCATGTTGATGCCGGATATGAGGAAGCTTCAAAGACTGCAATAAGCAAAGGCGTACATGTTCCGATGTTGCGTGGCGGCGACTAGGATTCTGATGCAGTATCAAAACAAACGAATGAGACAAGCCCGATTAATTCGGCCCGGTCTTTTATTGCTCATTGTTTTATTGCTCGGGGCTTTATCAACTGCGCCGTTTGCATCTTATGCTCAGCGGATTCCGCCAGTCGGCGAGATCGAGTTGAAGAGCGCGCTGCTCGGCCGGACTACCAGTTATCGCATATTGTACCCACCCACATATCAGCATCCCGAGAATCGCGAAAAGCGTTATCCAGTGATCTACTTGCTTCACGGCTTGAGCGGAGAGAGCGCGAATTGGTTAGAAAAGACAGGCGTTGCGCAATATGCAATGCAATACGATCTGTTTATTGTGATGGTGGATGGGGCGAACGGTTGGTACACCGACAGCGCCACGAAACCTGCGGATAAATATGAGTCTTACATTTTGCGGGAGCTGATTCCGGATGTGGAAAAGCGTTTCCGCGTTAGCGCACAGCGCGAAGGCCGGGCGATAGCCGGCTTGTCCATGGGAGGATATGGAGCAATTAAGTTTGGGCTGAAGCATCCGGAGATGTTTGCGCTTGCAGCCTCAATGAGTGGGGCTTTTACAGCCGCATCCTGGATCGAAAAAGATCTTAAGGATCCCGGAGTCATGCGAGACTCAGTTCTACAAACTTTCGGTGCAGCCGGCTCTCCTACGCGTGCCGCCAACGACGTACTTAAGTTGGCCCGAGAAGTGCCCGCCAAACAGATCTCGTCCCTCCCCTTTTTCTATATCGACTGCGGAACCGAGGATTTTCTTTTCAATGACAGTCGTGAGTTCGCAAGCCTGCTTGTGGGCCTAAAAATTCCGCATGAGTATCGGCAACTCCCTGGTACTCACTCGTGGCCCTACTGGGATGCGCAATTGCAGGAAATTCTCAAGGTTGCCGCGTTGAAGTTGCGCGCGATGTAGCGCACAACTGACTGCCTGCGCTACAAACTGAGACCAACATGACTACTCCAGTAGTTTCCAAACACCGGCACGTTTCCCGAAAAGCAAGTCTCTTCACTGAGTCTGTAATACGCGAGATGACGCGCGAGGCGCTCAAACACGGCGCCGTTAATCTGTCGCAGGGCTTCCCGGATTTCGCGGCTCCGAAAGACGTTAAGCAGGTCGCGATGAAAGCTATCGACGATGATATTAATCAATACGCAATCACCTGGGGCGCCCGGGACTTCCGCGAAGCCATTGCGCGGAAAACAAAATGGTATCTGGGACTTGACGTCGATCCGGAAACGGAGCTCACCGTCACGTGTGGTTCGACGGAAGGCATGATCGCGACGATGATGGCTACCGTAGATCCCGGAGAAGAGGTTGTAGTCTTTGAACCGTTTTATGAGAACTATGCGCCCGATGCGATCCTTTCCGATGCGCGACCTCGTTATGTGCCACTGCGTCCCCCTGCCTGGAGTTTTGATCCGCAGGAGCTCAGATCCGCGTTCAACACAAACACCAAGGCGATCATAATTTGTAATCCCAACAATCCCACCGGCAAAGTTTTTACGCACGACGAAATGGAGTTCATTGCCGGACTTTGCCAGGAGTTTGACGCGCTTTGCTTTACTGACGAGATTTATGAACACATCCTCTATCCGCGGGAGGGGGCGGAGATTTCCCACATTTCGATGGCGCAGATTCCCGGCATGCGCGAGCGTACGGTAATCGTAAACTCGATGTCCAAAACGTATTCGGTGACCGGCTGGCGGGTCGGTTACTGCATCGCCCCTCCTCAGATTACCGGTGCGATTCGCAAGGTTCACGACTTTCTTACTGTCGGCGCTGCGGCGCCTTTGCAGGCGGCCGGAGCCTATGCGCTTTCGCTGCCACCCGAGTATTACGGTCGATTACAGGACGAGTATCGGGCGCGGCGCGATCTGCTTTTGCCGGTATTGCAGAACTCCGGGTTTGATACATTTATTCCCGACGGCGCTTACTACATCATGACTGATATCTCCAGTTTTGGTTTTCATGACGACGTGGAATTCACGCGGCATCTGATCCGCGACATTGGCGTAGCTTGTGTCCCAGGCTCCAGCTTCTATAGTGTGCCGGAGCGAGGCGCGCAGCAGGTGAGATTCTGTTTCTGCAAGAAAGATGAGACGCTTCATCTTGCGGCTGAGAGACTGGAGAAACTGCGATCCAAAATTTGAGGGTTATCGTTTGGAGTCCAACTAAGTCGCTGACTAGCCAATGCGGACGACCTAAGGCCTGGATAAGGTGAACGCTGATGATTTCAGCGAGGCAGACTCAAAAGTCGGGCTGCCGGCGGCTCGCGGCTACGCCGCCCCACAGTGCGGTAAGGCTGCGCCTTACCGTACTGGCCTTCTTAGAATTTTGAGGCTATGCCTCCGTCGTCTTTATCGAGGCGTAGCCT
>JALYTI010000644.1 GCA_030854375.1 Acidobacteriota bacterium
AACGAGTCCGCCGCGAGGCGCCAACGAGCAGGACCGAGTGCGTTTTCAGAAATCGCGCGACTATATGGTGCGAATCGATGACATGCTCGCGTGCAAGAGCTGTCGCCGCAGGTTTGACATCCCCAGCTCCCAATCAGTAGTTTTTATTTAGTCTGTTGTTCTTTTCTGGCCTCGCACCCGTCCCCTCAACCCAGTCTCGCGGCAAAGAATCTCTGCCGCAAAAATCTTTCTATTGAAAGACCAAAGCCCGGTTATTAGACTCCTTCACTCATTCGGGATAATCGAAAAAAGTGTTCAAACGTGGGCACTTATCAGAAGAAATGGAGCGGCCAACCGCGAGCTGAAAGGAAATCAGCCAATGGCCTTAGCTTTGCTCCGTAACTACCGGATCGAGGGGTAATGCAAAACCATGATTGAAACACAACAATTTGCCGGCGCAGATAAAACTAACACCTCATTTCTTTCTCCACTTGAGCGGCGGCTCGCGCCACTTGTCATTCCCCGAATTCCGCGGTGGCTGGAGACTTATCATCTGACTATGCTGACGGTAGTGTGGTCACTGCTGATTTTAGTTTTTAGTTACCTGGCAGCGAAGAACCTCCGCTGGCTTTGGCTGGTTTCATTGATGATCCTGCTTCAGTGGGTGACTGATCACTACGACGGCAAGGTCGGTAAGTATCGCAACACGGGCCTGGTGAGATGGGGTTACTATATGGACCATCTGCTCGACTACTTCTTTCTCTGCTCGGTCATCATCGGCTACTCCTTTATTCTGCCGGAACGATCGCGGTTTCAACTTCTGCTGTTGCTGGCTCTATTCGCCGCCTATGACTTCAGCGCGTTTCTGGCGTTCGCCGCCACCGATAAACTGAAGATTAGTTATCTGAAATTCGGACCGACCGAATTCAGATTAGCGTTGATTATCATCAACGGACTGCTGATTTCGTTTGGCACTAAATACATGATCGGTGGATTGAGGTGGGTCAACACGGGCGCAGCGGTGGGCCTGTGCTTCCTCATCTACGGAACTCAAAGGAAAATCTGGCTGCTCGACATGGAAAGCAGGAAACCAAAGCTGCGACCCGAACCCCAACCATTGCAAGTCCAGCCACTGTTAGAAAAACCGTACGTGCGGGGCAATCAGTGTACGTATTAGTAACAAGCACTCGAACGGTGACCAGCGGCGGCACCCTGCCGCTGCCAGTTATAGTCACCCTTCGAATACCTAAGGAAATTTAGTTAACCGGGCAGCCGCGTAATAGCTGACCATAGCCGTTTGTCGCGTCGATCCAAACGGCGTCCGACGCCGGCTTACCTGTGGCTTGCAGTTTGCTAGTAACAGGGCAAGACTACGAAGCCCGTTTCAGATCGGACAGGTGAAAATCAGGGAACTCTCCTCCAGAAAAATCGTTTAATCGAAACAAGCACCAGGAAATTAGGTCAGAACACAAGGTTGTGAGAAATGTCAGAAAAGAAAACTATTAAGATCATAAAGAAAGCCCAGCGAATACGTAAGGAAAAGCCGGCGCCCAAGGGCAACACGACAGCCCAAACCGCGCGCGATATGGTTCAAACTGTAACCAATTGGGTTAACGAACTTCAGCAGAAGCGCCGGGTCGAAACGGCCAATGCCATCAAATTAATGCTGCCGGAAAATCCTCGTCCCAGCGAGGTGTAGATAGCACGAAAGCCCCTGCGGGACCGACAACTCCTGGAACCACTCCAAGCGAAATCCTAATCGAGCTAACGTTGAACCGCACGAGCTGGCGGATTTACTGCCATGGGCGCCGCCATCCGCTGCAAGGCTCAGCACTTGTATAGCTGGAGCCCTGAACAGTTCATCAGGCGTTGGCTTTGCCTTCAGCCCGCGAAGTGGGCGAGAGCACAAAGCCTGGGGTGGAGCGCAGCGAAACCCCAGGTTCAATTGGCGAATTAATTTGGAGCCCGTGGGACGGGCGGCAGCGGGTTCATATAGAGACTTCAAAGGCAGCCCGCGACTGGCTCATGACGAGTAAGCTGCCGCCCACTTCGTGGGCTCGGTCTGTATCCGTCGTCCTCACGGGGTTCCGCTGCGCTCCACGCCGGGCTTTATGCTGTCACCCGCTTCGCGGGTTGGTTGAATCCCTCCTGGTCCAAAGAAGCTCACAGACTCAGAGTCGGCGCTTCCTGGATGCATAGCCGTTTTGTAAGATACTGGCGCCCGATACTTGCGACATGACAACGCCCGACCGAAACCCGGAAATGGAAGTCTCGCGAGCCTTCATTCAAAC
>JALYTI010000645.1 GCA_030854375.1 Acidobacteriota bacterium
GGTTGCACTGCCCGCACAGCCTGCCATCAAGGCAGCCAATAGCAGTCCTATGACAAAGCGTGTTATCGAAGCGGTTCTATTGACCATTGCTTAGCTCCTAAGATTAAGGTTGTATTGCATCGACTTGGCTCGCCTACTCCGGCTCCGTACCTGTCCTAGTGGCCGTAGTCGTTACTCTCGACCTCTTCACGTTAGGCTATCGATGCATTAGCCCCAGGATACCGACGGCAATCAAATACACGGCCACGAGATAGTTTAACAGCCTTGGCACAAGCAAGATTAATATGCCTATCACCAGCGCAAGGACGGGCTCGATAGGTACATTTATGATAGGTACATTCATGGGGAAGGCCTCCTTATTTAAGGTGTCCCAGCTGGTTTATTTCAATGTCACGGCGCAATGGGTGGGACAGCAGATGGTCGAGGCCTTACCTTGGGATACCGCACCTAAGTATCTGCTTCGCGATCGAGACGCCACCTATGGCGAGGGATTTCGCCGTCGTGTGCAGAGCCTCCTCATCAAAGAAGTCATCACGGCACCGCGAAGCCCCTGGCAAAATGCGTATGTGGAAAGAATTATTGGAAGTATTCGCCGTGATTGTTTGGACCACATTATCGTCTTCGACGAGCGGCACCTAAATCGTATCCTGAAAAACTCCTTGGGAGTAGATCGACCACTGAGCGTTGAATCAACGAGTTAGGTGCCCAGTAGTCCGGTAATATGACACTTTTGTTTGGTGGGTGGAGGAGATGAAGGGGCAGGACATCTCACGGATAATAGAAGTGGTCAAACAAACCAAAATCCGGAGGACTGCCCCGAATGAGAGTTTTACATGAACAGGCTGCGTACGCTACCGCTGAGGACGCCTTTGGTCGTCTGCAGGCATTCCTCGCACGGTGGGGCTCATCGACTGAACCGGTCCATGACATGGAGGGTTTTGAGCGCGAGCTGCATGAGTATTTTGTGGCGGCCGAGCGGGAAGTAGTGGCCGAGGAGTTGGCGCGGCTGGATGTGGATCTGCCGGCGGTGACGATTGCGGGGAAGTTGTGCCGGCGCGTAGTACGCTGTGAAGAGACCTATGTGAGTGCGGCGGGGCCGGTGCGGGTGCTGAGGACGCTCTATCGGGGTGGGCAGGCTGAGGAGCGGACGCTGTGCCCGCTGGAGCTACGTGCGGGCATTGTAGAGGGCCGCTGGACGCCGCTTGCGGCCCGGCAGGTGGCCTTTGTGGTGGCACATCTCACGCCGCAGGAAGGCGAGGATTTGTTTCGGGAATTAGGGAACATGACGCCTTCGAAATCGAGCTTGGACCGGCTGCCCAAGCAGCTTAGCGAGTGCTGGGAGGCGGAGCGCACTCGCTTTGAAGCGATGCTGCGTGCCCAAGAGACGGTGCCCTTAAAAGCCGTCACGGTAGCGGTCTCGCTCGATGGGGTGATGGTGCCGATGAAAGACGGGGGGCGTGCCCAGAAACGCGATGAGGCCAAGGCACAAGGTAAGCACACCTGCGGCCCCGCGGGCCATTCGGAAGTGGGGTGCGGCACAATGAGTTTCTACGACACTGACGGGGATCGGCTGTCCACGGTACGGATGGCGCGCATGCCGGAGCGCCACAAAGCCAGCTTGAAGACAATGCTTACCCAAGAGATAGGAACCGTGCTCAGCCAACGGCCCGATTTAACCTTGGTCAAGCTCGCCGATGGGGCGCGTGATAACTGGACTTACCTCAGCGCTGCACTCCCGCCGGGGGTCGAGCTGGTCGACTTCTATCATGCCTGTGAGCATCTCAAGGAGGCTTTCGATGCGGCCTACGGTGAGAACAGCTCGAAGTCAAAAGCCCAGTTCGAGAAGTATCGCTACATTTTGCGGGATGAGCAGGCGGGCGTCGAGAAGATCATCCGGGCACTGGCCCATCTCAGAGACATCCACCCGCGCAAAAAGAAGCTGGCCACCGAGCTGGCTTATTTCCGCCGCCACCGCCACCGGATGCACTATGCCGAAGCGCATGCGCAGAACCTCCCGATTGGCTCCGGTGTGGTGGAGGCCGCCTGCAAAACGCTGGCGACCCAGCGAATGAAACGCTCCGGGATGCGTTGGCGCCATCGCGGTGGGCAGGCCATCTTGACCTTCCGTGCCCTGCATCAAAGCGAGCGCTTCGAACGAGCCTGGAAACTATTATCCGGCACCTACAAACGTATCGTCGAGATCCCGGAAAACGTCGTGCTGTTTCGAAAGCGAACGCTACATTGACGTGTCAGTGTCAGAGCTACAC
>JALYTI010000646.1 GCA_030854375.1 Acidobacteriota bacterium
CCAGAAAGGCTCGGGCGAGGACTTTAGTCGGCAAGCTGCGCACGCCGAGCGCGCGATGATACATCGCGAGCCTTGCGATACCTGACTACGGCGAAGCCACAGGTGGACCCGCGTTTCTTACTTTCCTGACATCTACCTGGCCGGTGCGCTTATGTTGACGTCAACCTTCTTGTTGCCGCCGAAGAGCCTTCCACCGAAAACAAAAAGCGCAGCTACGACGATGATCACAAAAATCACCAACACTGCTACGACTCCCGTACTTCCCGAACCACCGTTGTCTCCCATAATTTTCCTCCTGTGAATAGTTAAAAGTTAGCCTGCGGTGGTGTCGCCACCCAGGAGCGTTAAGACTTCACCTGTTACATAACTCGAATCGACTTCAGATGCCAGATAAACAAATGCCGGAGCAATTTCTTCCGGTTGCGCTGGACGGTGCATGGGTGCGTCAGCGCCAAACTTGGCAACGTCTTTCGCTGGTTTGTCTGATGGATTCAGCGGCGTCCAGACAGGACCGGGCGCAATGCAATTTACGCGAATCCCCTTCTCTACCAGATTTTGTGCCAGCGATTTAGTGTCCTGCTGGCGGGTCTTTTGCGTTTACTCGTCATAGTGGATTGGATTACTTCTTGCTCGCTTTCCGTCCTCCCTTTTTGCCGCCTTTCTGCGTGGGTTTTCCGCCGGCCTTCTTTCCGCCCTTCTTTCCACCCTTCCGTGACGAGCTACGATTTCCTTTTTTGCCACGACCCCAACCACTCTTCTTGCCTCCGCCAGATTCCTTGTTCACTGTCGCCCAGGCGCGCGACTCCGCTTCCTTCTTGGACACACCGCGTTTTTCATAACCTTCCTCGATGTGTTCGGCTTGTCGCTTCTGCTTGTCGGTGTATGCGCCCTTATCCCCTCTCGGCATCTGTATAGTCCCTATTCAGTTAATATTTTTATCAGCAACTCTGCAAATACTGCGCCCTTTGGAGTCAATCAAACTATGCGGAGTCTTTGTTCGATCAGTCCACGATCAAGCACCAGCTTTTATACAGAAAAATAATGGCATCACGATTGCGGCTAAATTGCGTTCGGCGTTAGTTAAAGTGGAAAAGGTGGTCTGTTAGTAAACAAGTGCTTCGAGGAGATGTACAGGAAGCCTACACAAAATCTGGGAGGGTAAAATGCCAAAGAAAAATGGCAATGGCAAACGCGAATTAATAGATACGGGAACTGATAAACGCTATGTGCGCCGCGATACGAAGGGCCAGTTCAAAGAATCCGACGATCAAAGGTCGCTCCCTTTCTCAGGACGTAAAGCGAGAAGCAAAAACTAAAGTTAAGTCTGGTCAGGGAGACCGGGGCGATCAAAAGCGATAGTAATCGCGCCAGAAGGAAAGCTCTTTCAGATCGTAGAGAACGCGGGGGGCCCCTCTGCTGTTCTCTTAGGGCTTCGCACGTTTTCCCATTCGCCAAAGGGCTCGATGGATTCTAAGAACAAGGGCGCGCCGTGAGTCGTATTACATGTCCCCGGTGCGACCAACTCAAGAACTTTTCCATCTCTAAATTCTCAATGACAAGAGTTGAACAGTTACAAAAAACCGGAATAAACCGCCTTGGCAAGCCGACGCGAGGATTCAGATATAAGAGGGTCGATAGCAAAAAAGTAAGATCCGCGGACCTCAAAAGAATCGATCAACTCAAAATCCCACCAGCTTGGACTGATGTTTGGATCCACTCCAAACCGGGCGGGACAGTGCAGGCAGTAGGAAAGGATGCCGCTGGGCGGTTGCAGTATCTCTATCACGAAAACCATGTCCGGCGGCAGGAAGCTAAGAAGTTTAATCGGATGATCAAGTTTGCGGAGGCGCTACCAAAAATGCGCCCGACTGTCGCCGCCCAGCTAAAACAGACGGGCTTGGGAAGAGAGCGTGTGATGGCCTGCATACTACGAATTCTCTCCAGTTGCTTCATGCGGCCGGGCAGCGAGGTTTATGCAAGTGAAAACGGGAGTTTTGGAATAGCGACATTACGTCCCAAGCACGTGAAGGTGAAGGGAGACCTGGTTGAATTTGATTTCCCCGGCAAATCAGGCGTGCAGCAGTTTCGGCAAATCAAGGATCATCAGGTGGCAAAAGTCGTCCGTAGTCTTTTAAAGCATCCGTCACGCGAAGTTTTTAAATATCAGAATGGCACTGGTGAATTTGTGGACGTCAAACGCCGTCACATTAATGAGTATATTCGGGAAGTGATGGGACAAAACTTTAGCGCCAAAGACTTCCGCACC
>JALYTI010000002.1:0-4156 GCA_030854375.1 Acidobacteriota bacterium
CCCGTTATCTCGACGGACGCACTAGCGTTTAACGAGTTTGCCGTGCCTTCTGAGAGTCGTTGAAGACTCACGTAGTTTCTGCCATTGACGGGCAAGCTTTGAATTTCCCTGGCGCCGCCACCTCCCCCACCGACTCCTGGCCCTTCAAGAAGAAGCTGCGCGATTTCTTCAGGATCAGCTAACTTCATTTTCTCGCGCAGGTGATAGTCGTTCACATCTCCGCCGCGCTTCTCGTAGAAGATACTGAGCGGGTCCGCGAGTCGATAACTTGTGAGTGCCAGGACAGATTCATCAACGACGACAACCGCCGTGTCTGTCCCCGGCACGCTTTGTCCGCGCGCGTCTTTCACCTCGACATCAATCAGTGTCTCCGAACCCGGCTCCAGGACGGTTTCGCGAGGCGTTGCCTTAACGCTCAGACGGCGCATGGTTGGTGGAATCTCCAACTCGATCTCGCCGGAGGCGAACGCTGGACGTTTGGGCAAATTTGCCAAGGGATTCCCCTGGTCGTCCACACGCACCGCCGCACCGACCAGATCCACCTGGACGTGGACGTCAGGCGTCATCGCCTCTTCGATCGGCACTCGCAGCGTGTAAGAAGCGTCATTCATCGTAAAGCGCTCGGTACGTAAGAGGCCGGAACGCCGTACCGTCAAAACTCCTTCCGCCGGTGCGAACGGAGCCTGGACCAGAATCTCCGCCACATCATTGTCAGCGTAATTCTTGCGATCGGGAATAAGTTCGACTTTCTCCTGGGCGACGTCTCGCTTCGGCGGCAGTTTCCCACCTGCGACCCAAAGCAACAATTCACTCTCGTTCAAGCGTTCGCGATCGTCGCGCACCCTCGCCGTGAGACTATAGATACCGCCTTCCCTGGTCTGAAAACGCGTGTTCACCGCATCCCGGCCGCTCTTTACAGTCCGCTCCTGCACGTCACTTTCCTGCTGCTTCCACTCGCCCTTCTCGTAACCGTAGTCGAGTCGAACAAGACGCAAACTTACGTCACGGTTTTCGAGCGCTTTCCCGTCCAGATCAGTGACGATGGTTGCGATGTCGAACGCTTCGCCCTTCTGTACGAAGTTCCGCGCAGACTTCAAACCCACGTATACGTCAGCCGGATGAACCAACAACATCGCCGTCCCCGCGAGCGTCTGACGGTTCACGTCCTGCACTCGCGCTTGTGCCATGACGCTCGATGCGCGCGGCGGGTTGACCCCGTCGAAATCCATCCTGAGAGTGTGCTTGCCCTGCGCGTCGGTTCGACCTTTCAACGTCTGTTCTTTTGTTTCATTGTTTTCACTGTCATTGCGCCACCACGCATAAAAGTTACCAAACGTGTAGTCGTCGCGATTCGGCGGCGTGTAATTCGTCGGTGTCGAGGTGACCGTCCAGTCCACTTCCGTAGCCGCCAGCCCGCCGCCGGAGTAATAAGCGGCCGTCATGGTCGCCGTAGCAAACGACCCAACGAAGTGCGGCGCTTCCGATGCGTGCACCGTAATCTCGAATTCAGGCCGGCGAAATTCCTGCACCTGGAAATAGTGATAGTGGCTACTGCCGTCCTCTCCGAATTGGAATTTTATGTGCGCGCCGCCGAGATTCATTGTTGCGGGAAGTGGCACTTTGGCATTGAAGCCGGCGAGAGCATTAAGCTTTACGCTACCCTTGGTGATTTCGTTGTCCTGCGAATCCTCCAAGATGTAGTTGAGAGTTTCTTCCGGGTCGACCGGATATAGCTCGGTTCCGCCCATTGGAGTCCTATTGATTTGTCGAATCCAACCTTTGACGTTCACTTCCTCGCCGGGCCGGTACAGCTTGCGGTCATCAAATACATACCAACTGAGCGACACGCTGGCGTCATCGCGACGCCACGAGCGGTCGTCGCCGGCGGCGTAGTAATAGGGGGAATACTCAAGTGACAAAATCGCCACGTCTTTACCGCGACGGGCGACGATTAACGGCGGCTGCTTCTCTTTTGTTTTTGACGGATCTTTGAAAGGAAGTATTGCCAGGCCGTTTGTGCCGGTCGGGCCCGTCAGGTCGTCGGGGCTTACGTTTATCTCAACACCGGCGAGCGGTCCACCGTCCTTCAGCGAATTCGTCCAGGCAACGAGTTCGTTCCTATCGGCGAACGCCTCCAATCCAATCTCGGTTGACTGCACCCACGCTTCCGCCTTGTTCTCCCGATCCGCGTAAATCTTGACAGCCTTTTTCCTATCCTCCGGGCTCTCGACAGGTTCGACCTTGATGAAGGCTTGACCGTAGCCGTCATTGAAAGCGAGCGAAAGATCGATAGCGGTTTCGGTAAGCTGGTCCGCCGGTGCGTTGATGTTAAGCACCTTGTCGAAAACGAGCTTGCCGGGGGGTTCTGGAATTACTTTTGGATTACTGTAGCGCTCGGTCCGATAGCGCCGAAACTGCTGCCAGTCGTCTACCGCGACTCTGTAAAGCGCAACTCGTAGCTGGGTATAGTTGATGCTGTATACCGTAAACGCGCGTGGACCCGCAGGGTCGAGCACGACAAAGTCGCCGCCGGTCGCGAAGAGGCTCGGCTCGGCCTTGGTCACTTTGAAGATGAACTGGTTGTTGCCAGTGAGAGTCTGGTTGAAAGTGTCTTTGATAGCGCGGTCGAGTGTGACCGTATAGCTCGTGTTACTGCGCTTTACGCCCTCAATATTGATCGAGTTCCAGGCCAGAGTGATTTTTACATCGGGAATGTCGGGCGTGATCTTGACGTGTGCGGGCTGAAAACTTTCGACGTCGACTTGATTGTTGAATGTGAGGACAAATGAATCGAATGGCGAGCAGCGTTTCTGGTAGCCACACTGCGTGTCGCTGACTCGCAGTGGGCCATAGGTCTTGAAGGTAAAGCTTTGTTCCTTTAGTGTCGAGCGCCCACCTTCCGCGGAGGGCGTACCGGGCGGGACGACGACTTCGATGTTCGTGTCGGATGGAAGCGCATCTTTCGTCGCTCCGTTTGAATCTACTGCGCGGAAGACGAGCCAGCGTCCCTCCTGCGCCCGCTTTATGAATTCTTTAATTGAGGGGTCGGAAGCGATTTCTTCCGCAGTGGCGCGGCGCAGGCGCAAGCCCGAGGCGAGGGGCTTAAGCTCAAGGCGTTTGAGCACAACATCCTCGTTAATGCGTTGGTCAAACTCTAAGAACATCAGAGCGTCACGTGGTTGGCTTTCCCCGCCGGGGTAAGAATTCTTGACGGTTGGCGGGGGAGTAGCGAACGTGAATGTCTTAGATTCAGACAGCGCATTACCGAGGGCAGATTTCGTGCCTGCCGGGACGTTTAGGGTGTAACTGGTCGCCATCGGCAGCCTTCCACCTTCAGCATCAGGTTGGAAGATAAGAGTCTGCGTGCCCAGCCAACGCCACTTGCCGTCTGGTTGCGGCGTGAGTGTGACGGGAACATTCGCGGCGGCTTCCTCCTGAGACGAAACTGCGACCATTGGTTGCGAAAACGTGACGCTTACAACAGGAGCTAATGAGACCTCGCCTTCCGGCGAAACTCGCGTGACCTCCAGCGCGCCCTTAACGTTGGCAGGAGCAGCTGGTGCATTTATTGCCGAGGACGCGAACGCCGCTTGAATAGTTTCTCCAGCGCGTGGTGGTGGCAGTGAACGCTCGCGGAGTTTAAAAGGGAGCGTGTCGGCAGCACTGGGTTTGATGGTAGGCAAACGCGCAAGCAGTTTTCTGATTTCGACTTCCGACAAAGACGTGGCCACGGCGATGGGGTTCGGCGTGGGTGTTTCAACCGTCTCGGTTCCTTCACTCAAGCGAAACCGTAAGCCATCTGTTGCCTTAGTAGCTTTGTCGTCAACCTGGCTCGTGGCCGTACGGGCGGGCGTTGCTGGAAGGAACGTTAAAAGCGTCATCCAAACCAGCAAGAGGGAAAGCGGGGGCTTGAGTTTCATGGGATGTTGCTGCCTTGTCTAATATTGTCTAGCGGCTGGCTCATTGAACTGATGCCTCCAGCATACAACTCCGTTGTCCTGGCTTGGAAGAATAGGATTGGGATTCCGCTTGCGGTAAGGAGGATTTTCTTCATGGTTTTTGAACCTGCGTTTCGAAGAATGGAATTGCTTGCTGGTATGCCGAGGGCGCGTTATAGCATCGTCGAAGTTATATGGCATGATTTATACAGCCGCCG
>JALYTI010000002.1:4166-16447 GCA_030854375.1 Acidobacteriota bacterium
GTTACCAGCCGTCGACTGACCCTCACGCAAAAACTGACGGCATCGTGAAGTCAATTGAATTTGTCCCGAAAGACTTCAAACTAAACCCTCAGCCCTGACAGCAGCAAACCTCGGCCTCTCCGCTTCTTCTGATTCATCAGACACTTCATCCTGTCCCATCTGTTTAGCGGCGCTGGTTATTCGACGAAAATCTATCAGTAAAAACTAAAGACTCTAAAGTCTAGTTGCTCAAAGGCGCGTTATAGCATCGTCGAAGTTATATGGCATGATTTATACAGCCGCCGATGTCATGGGAGGGCGAAAGGAGTTTGAGCTTTGATAACCTGTCGCAAGATGACTGCCGCCGATGTTTCCGATGCTTTTGAGATGCTAAGAGCATTTCTCAATGAGGATGAACATTACCTCGCCAGCAGCCAGGCCTATGGCGATCGTGGATTTCACGGTCTCAACGATGCGCTTGACCTGTTCCTGGAGCAGCCTGAACTGGGTTTTGTCTGGATGGCGTATGACGAGAAGGGAGCAGCTGGTGTTTGTGTGATTTGCTACGCCATCTCCACATCGATGGGCGCCGTCGTCGCGAAGCTGGACGATGTTTCCGTGAAAGAGGACCGGCGCGGCAAAGGGATCGGCACGGCGCTATTGGAACAACTGAAAGATCAACTTAGGAGAGAAGCCTTAACGCGCATTGACGTTGGTGTGCACCTCGAGAACCCGGAAGCGCGGAGATTTTACGAACGGCTGGGCTTCGTAGCCTTGAATGAGGAGCGGTTGGCTTGCGTGATTTGAACCCTGGAAAAATTCGCCGCGGATGAACGCTGATGAACGCGGATCTGAAAAACAAATTCTGCTCCATAAATGCCAGGCCAGCCGTTGTGCAAATGCTCTTGTCAACTCTTAGTTCTATTTTCTAACCGGATTCAACACTTTATTTTTTCAGATCCGCGTTCATCCGCGTAAATCCGCGGCTAATTCCTTCCTACCGCGGAAGGTTGGCAATCTCCTCGAAGTATTTTGCAAACGCCACCATTCCACCCGATGCTTGCTGCCAATCGAAATTCTCATTTGGTGCGTGATAGCCATGCTCCGGAAGCGAGAGACCGAGAAACAACACCGGACACTTCAAAACCTTTTCAATGCTGGTCATCGCGCCGATCGTTCCGCCGTCGCGCACAAAAACCGCCTCACGCTCAAACGCGAACTTTACGGCTTTCTTCAACAATTCAGGTAGCGGCCCGTCCATCGGAGTAAGAAAGGCGGGGGCTGCATGTTCAAACTGAATCTTAACATCAGGGTTTTTCTCTTTCACGGCCGCCTGAATTAATTTCCGAATCTTCTCGGGATCCTGTCCCGGAACTAATCTGCACGATGCCTTCACTTCCGCGCGGGGCGGCACAATGGATTTTAGGCCGGGACCCTGGTAGCCACCGACTACACCGTGTATTTCCAATGTAGGTGCACCCCAGATTCGTTTCATCACTTCAAGTGAGTCTTCGGTACGCATGAGTTTTAGATGGTGCGCTTTCTTGAAACCACTTGCCGTGAAGCCAGAATTGGCCCAATCGTTTAACTCCGATTGCGACGGTGGAATCACGTCGTCATAGAAGCCCTTAATCATGACCGTGCCTGTAACCGGGTCATAGATATCACAAATGAGTCTCATCAACTCTGCGATGGGATTTCGGGCTACACCACCTACTTCGCCGGAATGAGTATCAGTAGTGCCGGTTTCCAAAGTGAGCAGGAAACCGAGTAGACCCCGCAATCCGGCGGAGCAGGCCGGTCGGTCTCTTGATACCCAAACGGTATCTGAAACAACCACCGAGTCGGTGCGAAGATCAGAAGCGGCCTTTGAAATGATCTTTTCAAAATTTGGCGATCCGATTTCTTCTTCAAATTCCCACAAGAAACGAATATTGATTGGAACGCCTGCTGCCATCGCCGCGCGAGCGCCGTAGAGGGCTGCGAGCGCGGGACCTTTGTCGTCGGTGGTACCTCGGCCAAAATAGCTGTCACCTTTCTTCGTCATCACAAAAGGTTCGGTGTCCCACGGTTCAGTCTCTTTTGACGCTGGTTGAACATCCATGTGGTTGTAGACGGTAACGGTGGGCAGATTCTTGTCAGTGCCAAAAACTCCATGTACCGTGGGATTGCCGTTCGCGACCTCATAGACATCCACTTTGCCACCAAACCGGCGCATCGTTTCGACTGTTAAGTCAACGCCCTTGCGAATGTCGTCTAAGTGCGACGGATCGCAAGATACGGTGGGTGTTTCAACGAAACGCTTGAGGAGCGCTTCGTATTCCTCACGCTCATTTTTGGCAACTGAAAAGAGTTGGTTTCGGTCCAGCGCTTTCGCCATTACGGGAATCCTCCGATCGTAATCTCTGGTACTGTCTTAATTTCAGCTTCCTCTGTAAGAATTTCAAATTAGGACACCACCGAATTTTTGTTTAGTAAACAACGGTTTACTTCCGGCCGCCTTTTTGTGCCCGAGCCCTGCCCCAACGCATTCTGATAATGAATTCGGGAAAGGATTTGAGCCAATTAATTATGCGAAATCTCGTTTCAGGTCACAGTGTAAGCAAGATGCCTGTCAAAAGGCCAAAAGACCGGGCGAAATGTTCTGCCTTTAAGAACCCGAAGGGCAACGTTTTCTAAATCTTAACTCACTAACTCCGCGAGAGCGAAGGGTGCGTTGTGTCGAGATTTTGAGCGAATGTACCTCGGGATTCCAATTGTAAACGACGAGCTCAGGAAGAACTGCGGGAGGGCTCCTTCCGGCATCTTCGCCCTGTTTACGTTCAATTGGTTTGGGTCTTCGTGCTATTCTGGCAAACCCCTTTCTTCCGAAATGGGCGCTCGGACTAACCGGGTCGAGGACAGGGAATTAGGAGGCTTTTCGTGAGAACAAGATTTTACGTGGCCGGAATCGTATTTTTTCTCCTGACGCTTTCTGCTGCGTCAAACATTTATTCTCAAAAAAACGGGACCGCACGCCGCCAACCCGGCAATTCATCCGAAGGCTCACCTGCCACTAACGCCCCAGCAAGTTCTCGCGCGCGCTTCAGCGGCACTGTCGTGAAGACCGATCTGGCAGAGGCGCTCTCAGTTATTCAGGACAATTATATCGACGGCAAAAAGCTGGACTACAACTCTGTCTTCAAATCATCGATTACCGGGATGTTAAGCGTGCTTGATCCGCACTCCGCGTATTTAGATCCGGTTGACTTTGCCTCATTTAAGACTGAACAGAGGTCAGAATATTTTGGTATCGGCGCCACAATTGGTGACCTGCACCAGGGTGATCAGGTCAGCACTTATATTCGAGCAACGTTCGAGGACGCTCCAGCTTCACGGGCAGGTCTGCGTTATGGTGACCGGATTGTTGTCGTTGACGGACAGTCAATGAAAGGCAAGAACTATGCTGAAGTTCGCAAATTCCTACTAGGACCGCGCGGCACGGTTGTTAAAGTAACTGTCGAGCACGCGGCAACCGGAATAAGCGAGACGGTCACTATCACTCGCGATGCTGTGTCACTGCCATCGATTCCTCAGGCGTACATGGTTCGGCCAGGCGTCGGTTATATAGCGATGACTGGTGGATTCAACACCACAACTGCCGATGAGTTTCAGGCTGCACTTGAGGTCCTCCATTCGAAGGGCATGAACATGCTGGTCCTTGACCTGCGGGGAAATCGCGGCGGCCTGTTGATCCAGGCAGTGCGAGTGGCCAACACATTCCTGCAACGCGGTCAATTGATCGTCACGCAAAAAGGACGACTCAGGGGTAGCACCGAACCCTTTGTGGCCCAAAACGATTTCCCGGATCCCGTGCCGTTGGTGGTTTTAGTAAACAGCGACTCGGCATCAGCTGCAGAGATCGTCGCCGGCGCTTTGCAGGATCACGATCGCGCACTAATCGTGGGCGAAAATACTTTCGGCAAGGGCCTGGTGCAGCTTCCCTTCCAACTCGAATATGATTCAGCACTCCTGCTGACTATCGCCAAATACTTCACGCCTTCAGGCCGCCTGATTCAACGTGATTACTCAAATGGCGGTTTTTACGACTACTACACGCGCGGCGGCTTGTCGGCTAGTAGGGAGTCGGTGCCCGTTACGCCCGCGGGCCATGAAAGTCATACTGACACGGGCCGGGCTGTCTATGGCGGCGGTGGGATTTCTCCGGATGAAATTGCCAAACCAACGAAGATCACGCTTTCGGAAGGACGGCTCGCTGATTCTATTTTCGCTTTCTCGCTGGAGTTAACTACGGGACGCGTTGCAGGTTTTGAAAACTATAAGGTCCAACGCGCAATCGAATTTAACCATGATCTAGAGGCCACGGATTTTCCCATCACTCCAGCCTTATTCAGCGAATTTAGGCGTTTTGTTGCCGCCAAGCCCGTATTCAAAGTGACACCGGAACAACTGGATCGAGCGCGCCCGTTCGTTGAGCGGCAACTGCGTTACGATCTTGCGACGGCCGCCTATGGTTCTGTGGCCGCGGTGCAGGTTCTTAACGATGGCGATCCGCAGATTGCGCGAGCAGTGGATGCAATGCCGCGCGCGCGCGAACTCGCTCAAGCTGCGAGACGTACTCGAGCACGCTCCTGAGTTACTGCGGCTATGCCGCCTGATGTGCGGTAGCGGCTACGCCCTACCTTCAGGATCGAAATAATTAAGGGCTACGCCCACTATTGGGGGCGTAGCCCCTATTACTTTAACTTTTGAGCGCGGAAGGTCATAGACCTTCCGCACATCAGGCGGCATAGCCGCTACAGATCATTCAATCAGTAGAACGATCTTTCCAAAGCTTTCATTCGATTCCATTCGAGCGTGAGCCTCACGAATCTCTTCCAGTTTATAGACTCGATCAATTACCGGTCGAACACTGCCGTCTGCCAATAGCGGCACAACGTGGTTGGCAAATAGCCTGGTAGCGGTCGCCTTTTCTTCCTTCCCGCGCCCGCGCAACATAGTGCCGACAATCGTTAATCGTTTCCGCATCACAATACTAAAATCGAGAGGTGCCTGCGTTCCTGCTGTCGTTCCTACCAAAACCATACGGCCCTGGGGCGCAAGCGCGTTGAGGTTAGCTTCGAGATACTTCGCGCCAACCAGGTCGATTATCACGTTTACCCCACGTCCGCTGGTCCATTCCTGTGCGGCTTTCGCAAAGACTCCTGGGTCGTCGTTTACTACTATCGCGGCGGTCAAACCGTACTCCTGGGCTCGTTCGAGTTTGTCTGCAGTCCGAGAAGTTCCAAATGCTTTGGCGCCCGCTGCACGCGTTAGCTGAAGGGCTGCCGTACCTACTCCTGAGCCGGCGGCATGAACGAGCATTGTCTCGCCCGGCTTGAGCTGCGCGAGCGTGAATAGTGCATCGTGCGCGGTAATGAAAACTTCTGGTACAGCCGCCGCTTCCGCCCATCCGAGATTCGCGGGAATCTCAGCGAGGTGATTCTCCGGCACAACCACGTATTCCGCTTGCGCGCCGCCGGCGATGATGCCGAAAACCCGCTGCCCCGGTTTCCATAGACTCGCTTCAGGGCCAAGGTCATCTACTTCTCCAGCAAACTCCAGACCCGGAATATTCTGCGGCGCGCCTGGAGGCGCCGGGTAGTAACCCATACGCTGTAAAACGTCCGCGCGATTCAACGCAGCAGCACACACCCGTACGCGCACCTGGTCCGCGGCCGGCGGCGCAGGCGTTTCGACTTCGCGGATCTCCAGGACTTCAATGCTGCCATGAGAGGTGATAATTACTGCTTTCATGTGTAGAGAGTAAATGCTAAGGGTTAAATCGTAAATGCAATCCAAGATGATGGTCTGAGACTATTAAGGGTGATTTTTCATTTCTCATTTTCCATTTCTCATTTTTCATTCGCAGAAGTACATTCAAGTTCGAAGTGCAACACGCCATAGCACGCGTCTCATGACTAACAGACGAGGAGCGGTAGAGATCCGATGTTACCCTTCAACTTGAGTGTAGGACCCGGTCGCTACCGCTCGCGGTTCTGTATCGATCTTGAGTGCCGATGCTCGACGAGTTTATTAAATGAGCCGCCTGCAGATTCGAGTACAACGCGTTGCACTTCCAAATTGAATCCGCGGCCTTTCAATGAGAAATGAGAAATGAAAAATAAGAAATGGAAAATCTTCCTTCAGCGACCGTGTTGAACTTCGACTTTTACTATTTACCATTTACCATCCACCTTCGATGCCGAAGCCTCTCGTCATAATCAACAACGTTGCAGCCAAAGCCCGGCGCGCCTGGCCCATTGTTCGGAGAGAGCTGGAAGCCAGCAGTATTGACTTTGATTCCTACGAAACTTCGCAGGCGGGCGACGCGACCAGACAGACTCGGGTTGCACTGAAGGCCGGCGTTACCAACATCGCAGTGGTTGGTGGCGACGGCACGCTGAGCGAGGCCGCCGAAGGATTTTTTGAGTTTAGTAAGCGTGTCGAAGATCTTCCTGAGCAAATAAACTCCGCAGCCTCGCTGGCCATTCTTCCCGCAGGCACTGGTGACGATTTTGCGCGAGGCTTGTTGAATCACCGCGCTCCTCTCGAAAAGTGGATTGCGACTTTTGTTTCCCACTGCCGAGACCCGAGTGTCGAGAACACTCGATTGGTGGATGTCCTTTACGGCCTCTGCGACGGATACAAAACGCCGTTCATTTGCTTGAACGCATCAACGATGGGAATCGGCGGCGAGACGGCCGCACGTGTAGCGGCCCAGGGAAAATCGATGCGCAGGCTGTCAGGTGAAGCGCGCTTTGCAGTTGCAGCTATGGCGGCCCTGGTCGCCTGGCGTGAGCGCCGCGTGCGCATTGCGGTTGACGACCATGAAGTCGTTGAAGGTCTTATGAATCTCGCAGGAGTTGCCAACGCCCTTTACGCTGGAGGCGGAATGATGCTCTCGCCAGAGGCGAAAATTGACGACGGAAAATTAGATGTCATTAGTGCTTCCGGCCTAAATCGAGCGCAGGTGTTACGCGAGCTAGCGCGGATACACAAGGGCGGACACGTGGCAAATCCTAAGGTGCGAATCCTGCATGGAGAGAAAGTGCGCGTGGAAACCTTTGCACCTGAAGATGCGATGCCAATCGAAGCTGACGGAAACGTGCGTGGTCATACGCCGGTTGAATTTCGCGTTATGCCGCGAGCGCTGCGGTTCGTGGTGTGAGTCTAATCACCGGGGAAAAGAGCCAAACCATTTTTCATATATCATTTCTCATTTTTCATTGCTTATGAGGCGTCATCTTTCATTGCTTATGATGGGTCAAGAGCAAAAGCAACATCGTTCGGCGTCCCAATCAACATCGCTCGCCCTCCTAAAGCAAGATGTTCAGTGTCCTAATCAATGGAAAATGAGAAATGAGAAATGACAAATGAGAAATGAAACATCTCCTCCCCACTCACTTGTCGGCCGGCTTCATCTTTTCAATAGCCGCAATTTTGCTCAGGCGGCGTTGGTGCCGCTCTTCTCCGGTAAAGCGCGCTGCTACAAACGCACGCACGATATCCAGCGCAAGTTCTTCTCCAGTAACTCGCGCTCCCAGACAGAGAAGATTGCAGTCGTCGTGTTCACGTGACTGGTGGGCGGAATAGGTATCACCGCAGAGGGCCGCCCGGATTCCATTGAGCTTATTAGCCGCAACCGATGCGCCCACACCGCTGCCGCAGATGAGGATTCCAATGTCGGCCTTACCTTCTTGTAAGGCCTGACCCACCTTCACAGCGTAATCAGGATAATCATCAGGGCGTGAACCGACGTGCGTTCCAAAATCAAGAATTTCATTAGCGGCATCCAGCTCCTGGATTACTCGCTCATTGAGCGGATAACCGCCATGATCAGCGCCGATTGCAATTCTCATGGTTCACAGCAAACTACGCGCGTGGGTCAAAACATTCTCTACATTGAAGCCCAGTTCGCGCATCACCACATCGCCCGGCGCTGAGGCGCCAAAACGGTCAAGACAAATAACATCGCCTTGTGGTCCAACATAGCGATCCCAACCCTGGCGCACGCCTGCCTCGATAGCCAGCCGGCGAGTGACTGAAGGTGGAAGCACTTGATCGCGATAATCTTCTGGTTGTTCTTCAAAAAGCTCAAAGCAGGGCAGGGAAACTACACGCGTCGGCATGCCCTCCTTCTGCAGGGCCTCACGCGCTTCCAGGGCCAGACCCACTTCGGACCCGGTAGCGAGCAGAATCAATTGAGGCGTGATGCTTTGGGGGTTCACTGAGGGTCGGGCGTCTGTGGAGTCCGCTTTTACGACTTCATTCCCTGCCTCAGCGAGCACGTAAGCGCCGCGGCGCAGGCCGTCAGCAGAGTTATAACGCGTTCGATCAATCACGCTAACCTTTTGGCGAGTCAAGGCAAGTGCAGTCGGCGCATGGCGCCGCAAGATTGCGATTCTCCATGCTTCACTCACTTCCGCTGGATCAGCGGGACGAATGACAAAGAGCTTCGGAATCGCACGCAGCGCCGCGAGGTGTTCAATAGGCTGGTGTGTTGGCCCATCTTCGCCAAGCCCGATGGAGTCGTGCGTGAAAACATAGATAACTTGTACTTCGGAAAGTGCTGCGAGACGGATAGCCGGACGCATGTAATCCGAGAACGTCATGAAGGTTCCGCCATAAGGAATCAACCCGCCGTTTAAGGAAATGCCGGTAAGCGTTGAGCCCATAGCATGCTCGCGCACGCCGAAGTGAATAATTCTTCCCTGATAGGAGCCGGCTTCGAAGTCGCCACGGCCCTTGATGTCCGTGTTATTAGAAACACCCAGATCAGCCGAGCCGCCAATCAGCATCGGCAGGTGTGGCGCGAGTGCATTAATGACTTCACCGCTTGCAACGCGCGTCGCCACCGGTTTGGCATCGGTGAAAGTGGGCAAGTGCGTTTCCCAACCTTCAGGTAGTTCACCTTTCATTGTCGAGCGCCAGAGGCCGCCGAGGTCTGGATGCTTCTGTGCATATTTCTCAACCAGCGCAGTCCATTCCGCTTCCTGTTGCGCGCCGCTTTGCGTGGCCTCGCGAAAATGCGTCAATGCCTCGTCAGGAACATAGAATTGCTTGTCCTCCGGCCAGCCGAGATGCCGTTTCGTCTCGCGCACTGCTTCCTCGCCCGGAGCATCGCTGTGCGCCTTGCGCGTGCCCGCCGTAGGCATGCCGTAGCCAATTATCGTCTTCACTGAAATCAAGGATGGCTTTGTTCCCACCGATTGGGCCTCACGAATCGCAGCCTCAATGGCCTCCAAATCGTTGCCATCTTCGACTGTCAGTGTGTGCCAGCCGTAGGCCTCGAATCGTTTGGGCACATCTTCACTGAATGCGAGGTTGGTAAAGCCTTCGATAGTTACATTGTTGTCGTCGTAAAGGTAGATCAGCTTACCCAACTTAAGGTGGCCGGCAAGGGAGGCTGCTTCCGAGGCGACGCCTTCCATCAAGTCGCCGTCTGAAACAATTGCGAAGACGTGATGATCGATAAGCGGAAACTCTTCTTTGTTGAATTTAGCTGCCAGATGCGCCGCGCCCATTGCCATGCCTACACCATTCGCGAAGCCCTGGCCCAGCGGGCCGGTAGTGATTTCAACGCCCGGCGTCAAACCATACTCAGGATGCCCAGGGGTCTTCGAGCCAAACTGGCGAAAATTTTTGATCTCCTCGAGTGGCAGATCGTAGCCGGTCAAATAAAGCAGCGAGTAAAGCAGCATCGAGCCATGACCCGCGGAAAGTAGAAATCGATCGCGATTCTCCCATTTTGGGTTTTTCGGATTGTGACGAAGGAACCGGGTCCAAAGCACATAAGCCATCGGTGCTGCGCCAAGTGGCAGACCAGGATGACCCGATTCAGCCTTCTGTACCGCATCAAGCGTCAGCGTGCGGATTGTGTTGATGCAAAGTTCATCGAGGTCGGGTGTGGGTGTGGTGGTTTCCTTTTGCACTTGCGCGCTCATTTCACCTGTCCTATTTTTCGATCAGTTTTCTGTGAACAGTTTTTTGTACACTCGCTGTTGCCGCTCGAGCCCTTCCTGATAAGCGGCGTGACGCGACATATCCGGCTCGACGATCTTTTCTACCGGCATTGGGAATTCTTCGATGCGATATATTTTGCCCGCCGTTTCGAGGACAAGCAAGGCGGCGCCGCGCATGGATGCTTCGGAGAGTTCAGATACCACGATGTGACTATTAAGGACATCGGCGAGGATCTGAACCCAGGTTGGGGAAGAGCGGAGCGCATGACCGGACGCCACTATTGTAGCTTTCGGCGCCAATGGCTTCAGCGCACTAGCTATGAGAGCGAAACGATAGGCGATCGCTTCCATGGCAGCCCGAAGAATCTCAATTGGACGGGTTTGCAAAGTGAGACCCAGAATTCCGCCACGAGCATTTATGGCCCAACCGGGGCTTCGTTCCCCAGTCCAGAACGGTAAGATTGTCAGACCGTGAGCATTTGGACGTAGAAGCTCCAACTCACTTTCTATAAGTTTAGAATCTTCGTCATACAACAGCGATTCTTTGATCCAGTTATACAACCCTCCGCCATCCGACAAGGCTCCCCCGACAACGACGCGACTTCTGTCCGCGCGATAACACCACAACTCGGGAGCAAGTGGTCGAGGCGGCTCGCCTTCAAAAAGCACGCGCATCGCACCGGAGGTACCGATCATTAGTGCGACTTTTTCGGTTGAATGACAGCCGGCGCCAATGTTATTTGCGGCCCCATCGCCAACGGCCGGAAATAACCGCGCCTCACTTAGCTGGGGCCACCGCAAGGCGTATTCGCGTTTCATTTTGTAAAAACTGAGATTCGGCTTGGCGATTTCGGGGAGGCTCTTAACACTTACCTGAAGGGCTTCCAGCAATTCTTCGTCCCACTGACATGTCTGTAGATTGAGTAGCCCGGTTCCTGAGGCCATTGAAACACTGACTGCCGTCTCGCCAAAAAGCTGAAGCGTCAGATATTCGGCAAACGAGAGCCAGTGGTTAGTTGCCCGGAAAATTTCTGGTTCTTCATTTCGCAGTCTCAGCAATTTTGCCGGCCAGTAGCTCGGATGAAAGCGGCACCCGGTGCGTGAATGAATTTTTGCTTCGTCTAGTTGGGAACGGAGTTGGGAAGCAGCGGCGGCGGCTCGTGAATCAGCCCAACCAAGCACGGGCGTGGTCGGCCGACCTGTTTGATTGATGCCCAACAAGCTGTGCCAGAAACAGGAAATGGCGATCAACTCAATACGCGCAACTGACGCGTGCGGTTTACCTAACAGCGAATCCAGCGCCTGGACCACTTGCTCGACTAGCAAGTCGGCATCCACGATCGCAAAATCGGCAAGGCCGGGATTCCATCGACTAATTCTTACATTGGCACCTTCTAACTCGCCTCCGTGCTCATCAAAAAGCGCCGCGCGAATGCCGGAGCTTCCTATATCCAAGCCGAGCAAGACCGGTGGCTTCGATGCGGCCATGACAGAGACGAGTTCAGGCAAAGGCTCAAAACCTTCAACCATTTCATCCAGCACGTTGCTCATTTTGGGGGTAGGACAGGCTCTCCAGCCTGTCATGGTTTCAGTAGGACAGGCTTTCCAGCCTGTCATGGTTCCAACAAAGGCTGACAGGCAGGATGCCTGTCCTACCTTAGATTTTGGTTTCAAATGAGATCGACAGGCAGGAATGCCTGTCCTACTTAGCTTCCATCGGGAGAATAGAACAAGGTCAATTCGTAGTCCACTATCTCGTCGTCTACAGGAGGCACCTGCTAAAATCCTGAGCATGCAAGCGGAAACACTTAACTGCCCAAATTGTGGCGCGGCCACTTCAACTGACGCACCGCTGTGCCAGTTTTGTAGTTCCCGACTGGCGACCGTTGCCTGCCCTTCCTGTTTCGCGATGATGTTTATTGGCAGCAAACATTGCCAGCGCTGTGGCGCTGCCGCGGCGCTTCCAGAGGTCCACGAATCTGAACAGCGCAAGTGTCCTCACTGCCACAGTGAAATGTCGTCGGTGACAATTGGCTCTACCTCCGTTCGGGAATGTGAACGATGTTTGGGTCTTTGGCTCAATGTACCGTCCTTTGAAAAAATCTGCGCGGATCGAGAACAACAGTCAGCGGTCCTCGGAGTCGCAACGCACGCACCCCCGAACGCCGTGCGTGAAACGGGAAAGTTACATTACGTGCCATGCCCGGAATGTTCGCAATTGATGAATCGAATCAATTTCGCGCGTTGCTCAGGTGTGATTGTAGATGTTTGCAAAGGTCACGGCATCTGGTTTGATCG
>JALYTI010000647.1 GCA_030854375.1 Acidobacteriota bacterium
GAGCCGCGGCCAGCCCAGTGATTCCGCCACCAATAATTATTACTCTTCGCATTACAGTCTGCTTTGAAGTGCCGGACTGATCTCTATCTTCCTTCTCAGAAAGAAGCGGGGGCATGACCCTTCCTGACTGCGAGTTTCCTTAGTTGAAGACCGCGAGCTTACTTAACTCGAGCTTACTTGACCGCGGGCTGACTTGGTTGAGACTGCCGGGGATTACTTAATGAAGCCGCGCTTACTTGCCTGCGCTTCGATTTCTATCTGCCATTAAACAGCAACCCGGCGAACATTGATTTTCGCGCGGATTGTTGGCGCCGAGAAAACGTCGCTCGCGATTGGGCTCAAGCCTTTCAAGGACCAACTCTCGAATCATTTTGATAAACGACGGGTGCGTGCCCACAGTCGAAGCCCGAATCATGTTTAACCCAAGCTCCTGGCAAAGTGTCATTGCCTCAGTATCGAGATCGTAGATGATCTCCATGTGGTCGGAGACAAAGCCAATAGGCGCCACGATCACTTCTTTAGTATCACTCGCGCTCAATTGCCGCAGATATTCACCAACGTCCGGCCCAAGCCATGGCTGCATTGGGGACCCGCTGCGGCTCTGGTAAACAAGCTGCCATTTCCGAATCCCCAATGCCTCGGCAATAAGACGACCCGTTTCCTCAAGCTGCCTTTCATAGTCACAGTTTTGAGCCATCGCTTCCGGAATGCTATGGGCCGTGAAAACAACGGGCGTAGACGCTCGGTTACGCTCCGGAAATTTCTCAAGCGCTGCTCGAACCTGGGCGACGTTGGCTTCAATGAACAATGGATGGTTGTAAAAGGCACGCAGCTTATCAACCTCTGGCGCGCCCGGGCCTGCTTCTTCCTGTGCTTCAGCAATATTCTCGAGATACTGGCGACAACTTGAGTAAGAACTGTATGCGGAAGTCGCAAATGCAAGGGCGCGATTCACTCCATCGTCGCGCATATTGCGTAAAGTATCCGTGAGCATGGGATGCCAATTGCGATTACCGAAGTATATCGGCAGGCGCGGGCCACTAGTCTCAAACTCCTGATTCAGTGCGGAAATGAGTTTTCGATTTTGCTCATTGATTGGACTGATGCCTCCGAACAATTCGTAATGCTTCGCTACCTGAAGCATTCGCTCTCGCGGCACATTTCGTCCTTTCAGAACATTCTCGAGGAAGGGAATCACGTCGTCCATTCCTTCCGGTCCACCGAAGGAAACTACTAACAGGGCATCGTACGGTTGATTGGTTGAATCCATAGCTGAAACGAGGGTCTCGTGACCTTAACCGCAAAGTTCGCAAAGTTCATCGCAAAGAAACGCAAAGCAGAGATCTTTGCGCGCCTTTGGCGGACTGTCTTGCGCAGGTCAGCGCTGACTTAGTTCATGCACCAACTCTACTAACGAAACCACGTTCTCCACTGGAGTGTCCGGCAGGATACCGTGTCCAAGATTAAAGATGTGCCCGGGCCGTCCACCTGCCTGATTGAGAATCTTTCTTACCTCGCCACGAAGATAATCACGATTTGCAAACAGTGTAACGGGATCAAGGTTGCCCATTACCGCGACATCATGGCCTATCCTCCGCCACCCTTCATCCAGAAGCACGCGCCAGTCGAGCCCGATTACATCGCCTCCAGCTTCTCGCATCAACTCCAGTAGTGCCGTCGTGCCGGTTCCAAAATGTATGACCGGCGTTCCCGGGTTGACGCCTGCGATTACGCTTTTCGTGTGGGGCAGTACGTATTGTCGATAGTCATCGGGACCAAGCGCGCCAACCCATGAATCAAATAATTGGAGCGCCTGGGCGCCCGCATCGATTTGCGCGTTGAGATATTTGATTAGTGCGCGGGAGATCAAGGACATCAGCGCATGCCAGGCGCCGCTGTCGTTGTACATCAGCGACTTTGCATGCACGTAATTTTTGGATGCGCCGCCCTCTATGATGTACGAAGCAAGGGTAAACGGCGCGCCGGCAAATCCAATCAGCGGCAGATCACCAGGAAGGGCCTGTCGCGTTTGCTTGATAGCCTCGAAGACAAAATCCAGCGCGGTGATGTCTTCAATTTCTCGCAGGCGTTGAACGTCTGCGTTGGAACGCACGGGATTATGGATGATCGGCCCCTCCCCTTTGGCAAATTCCAGATGCAGACCCATTGGCTCAATAATCAGCAGAATATCCGCAAAGATAATTGCCGCATCAACTCCCAGCCGCTCTGCCGCGGTGACAGTCACCTCCGCAGCCAGTGACGGC
>JALYTI010000133.1 GCA_030854375.1 Acidobacteriota bacterium
CGAAGAGATGAGCCGCCCCGTATAGTCGTTCCAGCCGCGATTCGGTATTAGCTAGTCCCAGACCTTTCTTGAACAGATTCTCGGATGTCCGATGATCGGAAAGGCCCGGGCCGTTGTCTCGAACTTGGATACGAAGCGTCCCATTCCGATGTTTCGCTTCAATTTCAATCAGGCCAGGGGTGGACCGCGGAGCGATTCCGTGGCGAATCGCATTCTCCACGATAGGTTGGAGAATGAGGTTCGGCACTTTTGCTTCGAGAGACTGCTGCGCCACGTCTATGCGGGTCACCAAACGATTCTGAAAGCGGATGCGTTCGATTTCGAGGTAACAAGTGAGAAATTCTATCTCTTGTTGCAGGGTTACCTCCTGGGAACCGGAGTTCTCGAGAGTGAGCCGCAGAAAATCTCCCAGACGCGTAATCATTTTGCGTGCAGACTCGGTGTCTTTGTTAAGGAGCGCGGAGATTGAATGGAGGGTGTTGAAGAGGAAATGAGGATGAAGCTGCATTTTTAGCGCCTGCAGTTGAGCGTGCGAAAGCTGGGCTTCAAGTTGAAGCGTCTTTACTTGACCTTCACGAAACCGACGGTAGTAGCTGAAAGCATAACCGGTGAGAGCTATGAGCAGATATATGCCGATTCCTTCGCTGAAGTTTGCTACGACAAATCTGCCCATTCTTTCGAATGAGAATGGCCTGCCCATGCTCAACCCCCAGTAAAGCCAGTTGAAGACATGTCCAAGCGCCGTGAGGATACCACTGAGAACAATGCTGATCGGAATATGTAATAGAGAGCTGCGAATCCAGTTGTTTCGTTCGATAGGTAGCTTCGCAGCGGCAAAAAGCACCAGCGGCGTCGCCAGGGCCCAGAGATAGGACCAGGTCATTTGCAAATAGAGCGAATCAATTAACGACACCGGACGTTCAGAGCGGTATGAGGTGAAATAGCCCTGCAGAGTAAAGACGATGCCAATGAAGGTCCAGATTCCCCATGTCAGGGCCAGGCGCACCCACCGGCGTTGCCACATAGGCTTGGAGTTGTCCCCATCGAGGTATTGATTTGGCTCTTCAATCATGCAAACAAAATGGTGAAACACTGTTCCAGCGAAACGCGATACCTGATTTCGCGAACTGTGTCGCGTCGATCAAGTCTGACATTCAACCGGCAGACATGATAATGAAATTGATTTGAAGACATTAGTTCCGCTGATAGTAGAACCTCGGACAGCGAGGAACGCAACCTGAGGAAACCCGCAAGGCTATTCACACCCAATGCTGATTCCTGACTTCGTGACCACGGGAGAATAGCTGAGGACGGACCCGGTCAGTGTTATGAAATGACCTTCCCAAATATTGCTCCACACTCAAGTCCTGGTGGTGATTTGGAGATAACTCGACCATAAGGCTTCCTCCGGGATTGGCAACTTCTTTGTGACGAAATGGCCTTGAGTGTTCTTCAGAAGGCCCGATAGGCTGACGGAATCGTTGAGCATGAGTAAGAACGTACCCGCGTTCAAAATCGCATGTGGACTATTACTATTGAACATTCAGCGTTAAACTGCGTATTCCTCGGGAAAGAAAACAGAAGGGAGCTGGAGATTGGAATTCGGCGCAGCGGGGAGGAATAGCCAGCGCTAACCCTTATTCGTTACTCTAGTATCCGGTTATGCCGTAACCTCACGCTCGCTTTTTTGTTATTCTTTTAGAAGTGCGGACGATTTTTGGCCTTAAAGATGGTCAGCCCGGATTGGCTCTGAGACTTTGGGGACGGCAATCCTGGAGGCATTTATGAAATTCAGCAAACTAATCTTGAAAAACATCCTGCGTAACAAGCGACGTACCCTGCTTACGGTCTCCAGCCTGGTTGTTTCATTGTTTCTTATCATCACCTTGGCCACGATACTGACCGAGTTCACGCGCGGGAGCGAAGCCTCGAGCCCTCTGCGGTTGGTGACGCGGCATGCCGTCTCTTTGGGGTTCGTTTTGCCGGTAGCTCATGCGCAGCGAATTGCCACGGTGCCGGGAGTTAAAAGCGTCATCCCCTTCAGTTGGTTCGGTGGGATTTATAAGGACGAGAAAAACTTTTTCGCTAACTTCGCTGTTGATGCCAGCAAGTTTCGAGAAGTCATGACTGAACTCAAGATGTCCGAACCCGAGTGGCAGGCATTCCAGAGTGACAAGCAAGGCGCAATCGTCGGGCAAAAACTAGTGAAGTTGTATGATTTCAAAATCGGCCAAAGAATCACTTTGCGAAGTCCAATCTATGATCGTAGCGTGGAATTTATCGTGCGCGGCGTTTGCACCGGAGGCGATGAGAAGACTCTGTTTTTCCATCACGAATATGTGAATGAATTAGTACCGGCCTGGGCGAAAGATCAGGTAAGCACGTTTAGTATTTTGGCGAACTCGGCCGAAGACGTGCCCCGCATCGCGCAGGCGGTCGACTCCATATTTATTAACACCGACGCGCCGACGAAAACGGAGAGTGAACGCGATTTTGCAATTAGCTTTGAGACGATGATGGGCGGCGTCAAACAATTCATGTATGGCATTATGGGCGCAATCACGTTTTCTCTATTGCTTGTTATGGGAAATACGATGGCAATGACGGTACGTGAGCGAACCCGGGAAGTCGGAATGCTTAAGGCGCTGGGTTTTCAGCGCGGAACCATTGCCAGGCTGTTCGTCGGAGAAGCGCTGCTAGTGACCACTGTGGGGGCTCTGATTGGTATCGGTGGAGCCATCCTGATTTTCAACTCGGTCGATTTGAGTCTTTATATCCCAAACTTTCAGTCGTTTGTGCCAACGGGCAAAACCCTTTTGGCCGCTTTTGTCGTCTCGCTGTTCGTCGGCATGGCCAGCGTAATCTATTCGGCCTATCGTGTCTCTGGCATGACCATCGCCGAGGCTTTGCGTAGCACGGAATAATGGCACTACCCCTAAAGTACAACTTTCGCAACATCATTGTTCGCAAATCCAGCACGTTAGCCACCGCTTTCACGATTGGCTTAACCGTCGGTGTCTTTCTGATGGTGATGGCTCTTGCGCGCGGGATCGATCTGACATTAACCAGCAGTGGTGAGCCGCTGAATTTGATTGTATTGCGCGAGGGCAGCACCGCTGAGTTGAATAGCAGTGTATCCCGCGAAAATCTCAACAACCTCATGTATCTCGATGGAGTAACTCGTGAAGGTGATCAGCCGCTGGCCGCTCCTGAAACCCTGACTCTGATCTACAAGGCGCGAAAAGGAATGAGTCAGGGATCGAATGTCACCATCCGCGGTGTTGGGCCAATGTCGAACAAGCTACGCTCCGGTTTCAAGATGGTGGCCGGTAGGACGTTCCAGCCCGGGCTGACTGAAGCGATTGTCTCCCGGCGGATCTCCGAGCGCTTCCAAGGTCTGGACGTAGGAGACAAATTCCGCGTGCAGGCGACAGACTATACGGTAGTCGGTTTGTTTGAGGCGGGGGGCAAGGCTTTTGAATCAGAGGTGTGGGTCGATGGGAACGCTCTGTCGAGCAGTATCAAACGGGAGACCTTCTCGTCAGTGTTGCTGCGCGCTAATGATCAAACAGCACTCCAGTCGCTGGCGAAGCGAATAACGGATGATCAGAGACTGCACTTGAAGGCGGTGGCGGAGCGGACTTTTTATGAAGATCAACAAGGAGCAGCTTCAGGTGTACTCAAAGGTCTTGCTGTCTTCATCGCACTCATCATGGCGATTGGAGCAGGCTTTGCGGGAATGAACACGATGTACGCGGCGGTGGCCAGACGGACCAAAGAGATTGGCACGCTTCGAGTACTCGGTTTCCGCCGGCGCAGCATTCTGGCTGCTTTCATATTAGAGTCGGTGGCTATCGCTATCGTGGGCGTCGTCATCGGGATTCTGTTGGCGCTGCCGCTGAACCTTGTTTCTACGGGGACGGCGAACTTTTCGACCTTCAGTGAAATCGCTTTTAATTTTCGCGTGACTCCTGACTTAATGTTAATGGCTTTGATTTTCGGAGTTGCAATAGGATTCCTGGGCTCGTTGCTGCCCTCAATTCGGGCCTCGCGATTCAAGATTGTGGACGCTCTCCGTGCCTCTTAAAGAGCAGGCTCCAAACACCGCATTGTTCCAATGGCTATAAACGCAAAGACTCAGGAAGATCAAGAGGATCTTAACAAGCGTCTTAGAAGCTTGAAGATCGATCGGGGCTCCGCGACTCCCGCCGCACCAGGGAATAATGTCCCCAAAGTCCTGCTGGCAGCACTCGCCGCGCTCGTCGCAGTACTGACGGTTGTCGGCTATTTCTACTTTTCATCAACGCCGAAGAGCATTTCTGCAGCAGAGGTCAAACTCGAAAACGGCGGAGGATCATCGGCGGACACCGTTCTGTCCGCTTCCGGATATGTCGTAGCCCACCACAAGATCGCCGTGGGCGCAAAGGTGATGGGACGCGTCGCCTGGATTGGAGTTGAAAAGGGCGACAAGGTGCAACAGGGACAAGTGCTCGTTCGCCTCGAGGATAGTGATTTCCGCGCGCAGGCAAACCAGGCGCGGGCTAATTTGGCCGCAGCACAGGCCCGGCTGGATCAGTTGCGCAGCGGATCGCGCCCCCAGGAGAAATTGAAGGACAAGGCCGGAGTGTTGCAGGCTGAAGCAACGTTGAGAAATGCCGAAGCAGAGTACCAACGTACCGAGCAGCTGTATCGCGCCGGCGTTTCTTCGAAGGCTGAACTGGATCAGGCGACGGCTCAACGCGATACTTCGCGTGCGTTGCTTCAGGCCGCACGTCAGTCAAGTGCAATGACCGACATCGGTCCTCGCGCCGAAGAGATTCGCGGTGCTGCGGCGCAAGTGAGTCAGATGAAAGCAGCTCTCGATTACGCGCAAACGCAACTTGCTGCTACCGAAATCAAGGCACCGGTTTCCGGAACCGTGTTGCAACGTATCGTGGAACGCGGGGAGATGGTGAGTCCTTCGGCCATGGGCGAATCAGGCGCTCGCACGTCTGTGGTGGCACTCGCCGACCTGGAAGATTTACAAATCGAATTAGATATTAGTCAGGGGGATTTTGCGCGACTGAAGATGGGCCAACGAGCCGAGATCATTCCGGAGGCCTTTCCCAACTTGAAGTACACAGGTTTTATTGCGGAGATTGCTCCGGAGGCGAATCGCGCGAAGGCGACCGTCCAGGTAAAGGTGAAGGTGGACGCTCCCAATGAGCAGTTGCGCCCGGAAATGAATGCGCGCGTCAACTTTCTGGGCGAAGCACAGTCCACCCAGACCACATCAGCTCCACGAGTGCTGGTTCCCAAGGCTGCAGTAGTTCGAAAAGACGGGAGCTCTTTTGTTTTCGTCATAAAAGGTAACAGGGTGGAACAGCGTTCAGTACGACTTGGTGATGAGGCGGGAGAGTTCTATTACGTACTTGACGGGTTGAGCGGTGGTGAATCTACGGCCATTGCCGGCATTGATAAGTTGCGCGATGGCGATCGCGTGACGGTAAGGAAGTAGTCAGAGATCAGAAGTCAGAGGTCAGAAGCCAGAAGCCAGAAGTCAGCAGCAGTAAACTTATTTATGAATGGTCTGGTTTTCGTAGGCGAACGAACAACGAAGAGCAACTACACGAACTGACTTCTGACTTCTGACTTCTGGCTTCTGACCTCTGACCTCTGACCTCTGACCTCTGACCAACAACTTTGGAGAAAAATATGTCAGGACCGATAGTGCAAGTTCGCAACGTGAGTAAACGTTTCGCGCGGGATGGGTTTGAAATAGTGGCACTCGATCACGTTGACCTCGAGATTGAGCAGGGGGATTTTTTGGCCCTGATGGGACCTAGTGGATCTGGAAAGTCCACGCTCCTAAATCTGCTTGCCGGAATCGATCGCTGCACGGAAGGCGAAGTCGATGTCCTCGGAACCGACCTGGCGAAGTTGAGGGAAAGCCAACTTGCGGCCTGGCGCAACAGCCACATTGGATACATCTTTCAAACCTTTAACCTGGTGCCGGTGCTGACAGCCTTTGAGAATGTCGAGTTGCCCTTGCTGTTGACCAAGTTGTCAAAAGCGGAGCGACAGAAGAATGTTAAGACTGCCTTAGAGCTGGTGGGACTCACCGATCGCATGCACCATCAGCCACGCCAGTTATCCGGCGGGCAGGAACAACGCGTGGCTATCGCAAGGGCGATAGTTACTGATCCTGATCTGATTCTTGCAGACGAACCGACCGGCAATCTCGATGCGCGTTCAGGCGAGGAGATACTCAATATCCTGGCCACACTCAATCGAGAACTGAAGAAGACGATTGTTATGGTTACCCACGACCCGCACGCTGCCGCTTATGCCACACACGAACGACATCTGGAGAAGGGTGTCCTATTAGACAACGCTGCTACAGAACCAAAAGCAACCGCTGCGCCGCTCCGCTAACGCCTGTTTCACCGCACGCGCTACTAGGTGTCAGTGTTGATTCGTAATCAGAACCTTCCTGTTTGCGTGAGTGGTGCGGTTGA
>JALYTI010000134.1 GCA_030854375.1 Acidobacteriota bacterium
TCCAACTGCAACGGCCTTTGTGGGCAGGGTTCACACAGGGCAGCCGCGATGGTAGTTTGGTGGCTTTAAACGTCGCTCTTAATGGGGACCCCGCATACTCCAACTGCCTAACTGATATCGTTAACAGGACTCACATCGCTGCGGACGGTGAGATCGATGCTGCAGTAGTGTCGCAAAACGATCCTGGCGGGTACCTTACGGTTATCCGGGACGATACGTTGGCTCTCGCACAGCCAAAGAGGTCGGATGTTCCTCCTGCTCTTAACATCGCATATTTTAGTGGGAACCCTATGTGGAACAGCATTGTGCCAATCAATGTCTACAACGTCCGCGAAGGACGTCTTACTACCTCCACTTCAGCTCCAAATCTGACCTCTGATGCAAACCAGGTTTATGAGCGCGGCATAACTAACGTCGTCGAAATCAACATGAAAAACCTGGCGCGATGGGTGGATGGCGTATTCGATAATAACCTGTTAGCCGGCACCGGGGCCGTCAGCGCTAACATTGCGAAACCCGATGGTTACGTTGTTTACGTCTCGGACCGTCGCGGTGACAACGTTAATTCAATGTATCTTCGCGACCCTGTGACCCGTCTGCCATCGACAACGTCCAGTATGGCGACCAATGGGATGGCTGATAACGAGGACATCTATGGACCAAACGGCACGCTGGATGGCGGCGAAGACGTTCAGAACACCGGCACACTAGTAAAGGACACGACTGAGCTGCCAGATCCCGCAGTGCTTGCTGGCACAAACAATGGAACTTCCTTTACTTCAAGAAGGGATCGCGCGCTGACCGTTGCCGCCTGGAACAATCCCTCCAATTACTTCCGGGGGTCGGTGCGTCTATTCAATGCCGAAGACCTGCAAACCACCGGAGCCGCGGGCAAACTATCAACAACTTTGGGGATCACCATATCTAGCGAGAACATGGTCTACACTTGGGGTAACTACAACACCACCGGCATCAACGTCGCGCCCCCGGCGGGCACATCATCGTACAATGATGCGACAAAGACGTCTCATTATATGCCCACCTCCACCGACCGTCAGGTGCCATCCTCGATCGTCGCGGACGCCTGGTTCCCGTTGTCCAAGACTTGGTTCGATGGTTTGAGCGGTATATATCCGGATACGTTGGCAAACCGTGCTGCTGATTGGATTTCATCAGGTACGTTAGCAGTTACCAGTGAAACGTCAGTGCGAGCGGGAATCATCGCCGGAAATAATTTGTCAGCATTAGCCGCATCGCCGGATGCTGGCAATAACTCAAGTCCTAGTGAATCCAGGCTAAACGGAGGGATGCATAATTTCCCACGCTTCCTGGAGGATTGGAACGGCAGATTTAATTTCGTCGGGGCGCTGATACCCTTGTATCATTCGACTCAGGCCGTGGCGCCATACAATGCCAATTCCTCGATTTATAGTCCGCCTGAGAGGAACTGGGCCTTTGACACTACTTTTAGAGATCCTATGCGATTGCCACCAGGTACACCTCAGTTTGAGCACATCGAACCAACCGGCTTCCGACAAGTTCTGTAGAACGGTCTGCTAGCCCGCGCGCGTCATTCTTTCGGCTGCTCGCCGGACGCGCGCGGGCAATTCCCATCTGATGCCAATGAAATAAACGACGGTGCAGACCGGGGATAACGCAAAAGGAACTTCGATATGCGAACCCCTCTCACCTTTTCCAAGCGCACAGTCCGCGGCTTCTCGATTATCGAGTTTCTGCTAATCCTCACGATGGTTTCGGTAATCACGGGATATGCCTGGGTCAGTTACGTTCGCGAGCGGAGGGCTACCGCACGTACGAACACCGCCTTGGAATTAGCAACGTGTCTTCAGAAGGCGCGCATTGACTCAATGCGGCGAAACGCCAAAGACATCGACCAGATGGCTCAGGTCAAGGTCTTTAACCGAAGCATGTATAGCGTCGCCATCGATGGTGATGGTGACGGCTATCTCGATACCCCGCTGGTCACGAGACTAGAAAACCAGGGCGTTGAGATCAACGGACCTTTTCCAAAAACATTTATCTTCGATTGGCTAGGTCAAACTGTTGATGCGCAAAAGCACCGCAGTCCGCCAGCCGTGATAACCGTCGGAAATGGTGCTGGAGCCAGCGCAGTAAAATTTACCGAAACCGGAGACATAGTAGTAGTTCCAGCAGCCAGGCTGAGCATGGCGAAATAAGAGCGAATGACTCGGATAACTTGAATGGTTTCAGTAAAGAGAACGCACCATTGATTAATAAAGGCCCCAATGGATTCGATGGTACGGTCGACCATGATCATCGCAATATGGTTAAGGAACCTCGCTCGATCCACGGTTACTCTCTCGTAGAAACACTTATTGTTGTCGCGTTAATTGGTGTATTGAGTGCGATTGCTTTACCTCAGCTGATTGCGGAACGCCGGCTCTCCCGGTCTGTAGGCGTTACGCGTGAAATACTTAGCCAGCTGCGCCACGCTCGACAGTTGGCGATGTCACAACGTCAGGCTTTCACTTTCCAATACAACGACATCACGAAGCAGATTTCTATTATTGACCATAATAACAATATTGGGCTCTTCTTATTCGCCGACCCCGCATATCCAAACACCGCCGGCAGCAGCGTGATCAGTGCAACACCGCTCGCAACAGGTGGCCTCGTTCAATCAGAAATAACCTATGGAATTCCGGCCGGGTTACCTGGCGGTGCCTTAGCAGATGGGATCTCAATGACCGGTTTGACGAACAACCAGCTGAATATCACTTTTCAACCAGACGGCTCCGTGATTGACGCCGCCGGAAACCCTGTAGGCCGAGCGATGTTTCTCTACAACAGTAATGCTGCTCAGGCCACGGCCTCCGCAATATCCGTTATAGGAGCATCGGGACGAGTCAAGATTTGGAGGTATGACCGAAATGCCAACCTCTATGCCGAGTAAGAATTCGTCTCGCGTGGGGGAAACCCGGTCGGCTTGCGGTTTTTCATTACTTGAAACGGTGATTGCTGTCACTCTCCTGGCCGTCGGACTGTTGGGAGTCGCTTCGGCGATTGGTTATGCGATGATGGCAAGCAACCGCGGCCGATCAATCACGAATGCCAAGCTACTCGCGGTTTCAATTCTCGAACAGATGGAGACGCTGCGTGATACCGGCAATTTAACGTTTGGTCAGATTGCCAATGTAGGACAAGTGGACAACACAAGAGCGCCGAAAAATTTTGTGGGTTTTCAAGCGGGGTCTCAACAAGTATCTACCAACCCGGGCCCTGATGGCATATTTGGGACGGCAGACGATCTAATTGACGCCGGACCTGATCGTATCTTTGGCACTGTCGACGATTATATTAATCCGGCGTTTGCCATCGTCGGTGTCACTCGCCAGATTCAGATTACATCGCTCAGCAGTTCGTTCAAGAAAGTCCAGGTAACAATAAACTATCCAACGAGCGGTGGGGCGAGACAATTCATCGCCGTTTCTTATCTAAACGATAACTCGAACGCCACTTTTATTCCGTAACCTGGACAGTTTAGTCGGAGGCATTAACATATTTTGAAGGACCAAGAAGACAAGAAGAATGAGCAAGGTTTTTCATTGCTCGAATTGTTGGTGGCGGTAACTCTAATGATAATTATTACCGGCGCCATGTTCGCTCTGATGAGAGATTCCGTAAAGAGCAGCCACGCGACTTTAGAAATGAGCGATGGTCAGCAAAGCTGCCGGACAGCTCAGGAATACATCAATAGGGATTTAATAAACGCAGGCGACGGGCTGAATAGCATAAACAATATTCGCGTTCCGCAAAACTTCGTTCAGAACTACCTTACGCTCAACCCCATCACTGATTCTGCAACGCCAGGTTTCGTTAATCTCGGACTGATCACTTCTGATAACGACGTGCCGGCGAACACGGTCGTACTTGGTACCACTCCAGCTTTACAGGTTCGCTCGGCCCCTGACCTCACTGACCGAATCTCAATCCTACAAATGGATCGTAATTTTGTCCCAATTACGTTGGCGGCCGGTGCAATTAATCCCACCAACGGTTTAACTGCTGTATCCAGCACCGATATTGGCCAGTTTACTGTCGGGGAGATCTACTTCATCTCGTCAGCCGTTGGAAGTATTTTCGCAACTATCACTGACCGTCAGGATGTCGGTACAGCGAATCCATTTCTTGTTTTCGCAGCGAGCGATACTTTCGGTCTGAATAGCGTAGGAGCTGGCAGCCAACTCGACGTGATTACAGCAGGCGGTACGCTACCCACTTCCATCTCCCGGATGAAGATTATTCATTACTACATTGATTCGAAAGGCTTGCTGATGAGGCGAGTCTTTGGAGTGCAGAGTGTCGGTTTTGCCGAAAGCGTTATTGCGGAGCATGTCGTGAGTCTTCAGTTCCGTTATTTTCTGAACCTCACAGACACTAACGGAAATGTTGTGCAGCCAGAAGTTCAATTAACAACCTCACAACAGCAGGTTGAAACACGACAGGTCGAGGTCAGTCTAACTGTCGAAACCGCACACACTCTCCAAGATGGCCAGCGCAAAACGATTTCGATGACTACCAGCACGAGCGTTCGCAACATGCAGTTTAGACAGAGCCTGCAGCCGACTGCTGGTGCTTGAACGTCACTAAGAGTTTCGAGGAGAGTCTCATGACCCGGAAAGCCCCATATCCCTCAGACCAGAGATCGTCTGAACGCGGCGCCGCACTCGTGACCTCGATCCTTATACTCGGGATGCTGAGCGCGATAGCAATAACTGTTCTGGCCGTTGTTCAAAAGGAAGCGCAGATCGCTGGCAGTGATGCAAAAAGGACGCAAACCTTTTACGCGGCGGCTGCTGGAATCGAGAAGATGACTACCGATTTTAACGCGTTGTTTCAGAGAACATCTCGTCCGACGGCTGCGCAGTTGCTTGCCATCCAAAACGCTCCGCCTGCGGCATTAGTCAACGAGGGTTACACGCTAAATCAGATCATCGGCCTCGACGGTACGACGTTGACCGGCATGCGACAGACGCAGGGAATAACAAACGGTAGTTACCCCAGGGTTACAATCCCTGGCGGCCCATTTAACGGACTGTCAGCAAGCGTGGCGCCTTACATTTTGAGCAGTATGGCAACCGCCTCGGATGGTACTCAGATAGTTCTGACTCGGCAGATGAACAACTATCTGATCCCAATTTTCCAGTTTGGAATGTTTAGCAATGAAGATATTGAGTTGCACCCAGGTCCGGCCTTCTCTTTTAACGGGCGCGTTCATGCCAACGGTAATATCTATGTTAATGGCAATGTGAGTTTTCTGGCGAAGGTCACCACTGCGAATGAATTGATTTACGACGTTCTTCGTAATGGAACTACTCGGACAGGAGCAAATGTCTCGATGCGGGTTGGCGCCGTTAGAGTCCCTCTGACGATGGGTAGCATGTTCAATGGTCCAAACATACCCGGCGCAGTCAGTGGTCAACGCGGTTACTTTCCTGGATCTCCAGATGGAACGATTAACGCGCCCTGGAGTTCGACTTCACTTGGGCCCGCAAGTGTCGGCGTGCCAAACCAGTTTGGCGGTCAGTTACAGACACTCGCTACCGGGGCCGTACCGCTGATTTTACCATTGCAGCTAAACGGCAACTCTACTCGCGAAATCATAAAGAGGAGGATGCCTGGAGATCCCCAAGTGGTCCGAGATTCGCGTTATCATTCAAAAGCACAAATTCGTATCCTCATAGACGACCAAACTCCTTCCAGTGCTGACGCATCGGGCATACCTACTGGCCAGGGTCTGCCACTATCGACTTTTGATCCCATTCCTTTACCGAATGTCGCAGTTTCTTCGGGCGGTGGTCGGGCTTTGTGGCGACTCAACGACGATGGGACTTACCGTGACACGACGGGAACCTGCGTGCTTCAACAGCAAGGGAGTACGCCCGGTCAAGCAATCACCGTGCGAGGAACGAGAGCAGCGACGCAATCGGTGACTCTGAACGGGACGTCTACCAAAATACCGGCTGGCGCTGGACTGTCGGGTTGGATACTAATACAGATCGTAGACCCTAATGGAAACACTCTTGACGTCACCCGCGAAATTCTCAGCATGGGAATAACTGTCGGCGAGCCCAACACGATTGTCTCATTGCAGCGCCCGTTGTGGGCCGCCTTCACGCAGGGTAGTCGCGATGCGAGTGCCAGTCAGAACACCTCGCCGGACGGCAGCACGTACTTTAACTCTCTCACCGACATTGTTACGAGAACTAACATAGCGGCCGACGGCCAAATCCAAAGTTCCCCCGGACCTGCTCAGGAAGCAACTTATGGCTATCTCACGGGCCTCAGGGACGACTCTGCGGGGGTGCAGTCTGTTCGCTCCGATACTCCACCTATACTGAACATAGATGACTGGGGAACGAGCAATTGGGACACTAATCAGGAGTGGAACTCTATCGTCCCTATCAATGTTTATAATGTCCGAGAAGGGTGTATCACTGGTTTGAAC
>JALYTI010000135.1 GCA_030854375.1 Acidobacteriota bacterium
GTGCTGGTCATTATAGTCCTGCGCCTCCGACCCGCAAACAACAATCAGGACTGAGTCGAACATGAATCTGCGAACTCAGTTAACGAACTTAAAAAGGAGAACTGGAAGATGAAACTCAAGAGAATCAGCAAAACACTCGCAATCGCAACCACCGTCGGGGTCGCGCTTTTATGCGTCACCGTGTATTCGGCAACCACCAACATTCTTGCCGTCGGCACCATCCAGGATTCGCGACTGTTCGATGGCCCAGCCACGGTGACGGTGCGAACACTCACCATCAGGCCCGGCGAGGTGCTGGCCTGGCACTACCATCCGGGCTACGCGTTCAATGTGGTAAAGAGCGGCACACTGACTGTCGAAGACGGATGCGGCGGGGAAGAGACACTCACGCCGGGTCAAGCCTTTGAAGAAATGGATGGCCGCGTGCACCGCGCGAAGAATCTCGGCAGCACGGATGTAGTCGTTTACAACACCTTCATCATGCCGCAAGGCAAACCGACCACGGTGAATATTCCCAGTAACGAACGTCGTTGTGGTCCGCCGGAAGATGTCGATGAATGCAAGAGCGACGGATGGTTGAAGTTTACCCATCCCCAAACGTTCATCAATCAGGGCCAGTGCATTGACTTTGTTCGTCACCGGCCGCGCAACACGATCCCGGTTCCAGAGGATCCTTTGAACTGATGAGATCACTCAAGAACACCAAGATCTGTAAGGAGAGAACCTGTGAAACGCGCAGCTCAACTTCTATTCGTGACTTTGATCCTCATTACCGAAAGCTTTGCAGCTGGTCCGGAGCAACCAACCGTCGCAAAGGACTCAATACATGTGACAGCCTTCACCTTCAACGTCTACCGGGGCAATTATGACGCTTGGAGTTGGGTGCCGCGTATCGAGTTTCGCGTCAACGGGCCCATCGAGAGCGGCAGCCAACTCTATGCGGAGTTCAACCACCCGGGCGCGACGCCGTGGGTGAAGTTCGACTGCCGGACCGAGGATACGCCGAAAGGCCGTTGGTGGAAGACCGAGTGCGGAGCCCGAGACATTCCTGAAGACAAAGGTTCCACCTATACCGGCCCGGTCAACTTCGCCATCAAGATGCGGAATGAGCTGGCTGGAAGCGACACAACTCTTTTCACCGGCAAGATGAAAGTTGCAAAGGCCTATTCCAACGAATCCGGCCCGAAGGTTGCGAACCATTTTGTCTATTACGTGGAGCACGATTGGAACCTCCCCATCGGTTACGTCTTTCTTACGCCGGACGAGGTGTATGGCTGGAAGAAGACGACGCTCAACGTGGCGTTCTGGACGCGCGGCGAATACAACGGAAGTTTTCAGCCGCATCTGTTCTATCAGGGCAAGGAGGTAGGCAAGGTGTTCCTCGAGGGACGAGAGGTCGGCAAGCCCGTCTGCGATCCGGAGGTGGAGAACGGCACCACGCTCTCCGTCGCGGACACGGTGCCGCAGAAGGCGAAGTGGGTGCGCGTTAGGTGCCGGTTCTTCAACATACAGGGCTGGGACCGTACGGGGGAAGAGCCCGGCATCTTTGGGCCGCTCCACCAGCTCGATAAGAACCCGGGCGAGTACGAGGTGAAGGTGCTGTGGAATAACCGCCTGGCGCGCTCCATCAAGTTCACGGCCGGCACGGACGGGAAGTTAGACGATCGTATCGCCACGGCCAACAAGCTCGGCAGCGACCGCGCCGTCGTCCCCGTCCAGATCATCGGGGATCAGGACGGGCCGTGGGATCGCGCAGCGTGGAAGACCGAGGCGTTCTACGGAAATCCCTTAACCGGATTCACCGTTCAATAACTTACTTTGGAGGACTCCATGGATGGATAGAAAATTCGCGGCGTTGCTGTTGGTTATCTCTTGCCTTGTTGTCGTCGGTTGTAAGAAAGACGCCGAGATCGAATCGGTCATCGGTGAACTTCACGCCTTCTCCGACGAGTTGGTGAACAAAGTCCAAACAGCGCCGAACCCTTCGGCGGGCGTGGACGAGGCGCAGAAGATGATGGACGCGCGCAAAGCCGAGTTGCAATCGAAGATCAGCTCGATCAAGAACGTGCGCGGCTATCGGGTGAGAAAGGAGACGCAGGAGAAGATGATTGACACGATCACGAAAGATGCCACGAACGTCGCCGGACTGCAAATAAAGTACATAGCTGTCTCGATCACGGACCCCGCGTTCAAGGCGAAGCTCGATAGGCTCATCAGGGAATACACGGAAATCTTCAAGCTGACGTAAGGGGCGCTACGGCCGGGGCGCGGCATGACATGCCGTATCTTAGGCACGTCGAGAGGGAACATTGGACGTTTACGGGTTCAGTGCAAACCACAATGGAAGACTCGCAAATTGTCTCGGATTTCGAGAGTCTGCCAAAAGTCTGCCAAATCGGAAAATCGGCTGGAATGTTACGTAGCATGAGGCGGCTAATTCGTTGAGCGGCTTTGACATAAAAATGGTAGGCGCGTGGGGATTTGAACCACCCCTACCGTGTCAAGGTCGGGGAAGGGGGTATACCCCCGCTGTTTAGCGAGGCGAGAACTACCTCATCGCGTTTATCAGAGTTCGTCTGCCCCCTGCGTCAACGTCGACGCGGGTCAGTGTCGCAGGGAAATCAGAACCTTGAATAGACCGACCGGGAGATTTGGCATGTTGCGTTTGAACCGCTGCGTTTGTGCCATCACTCTCGGCCACCTGATCTGTTCCGACACCAATTGAGTCAGGCAGCTTACTGTGCAGAAAACATTCGAGATTGGGAGCGAGGCTTTCAGTCACTGCAATCACCTCGCGATTGGGGCACGCCGGTGTTGAAAGCGAGCCTGTGTCCGCGTCGATCTCTAAAAACTCGATTCCGTCCGGACACTCAAAGTTTCGACCCCCCAAAGCGGGTTTCAGTTCTACAGCCGCCTTCATGAAATCGACCCAGGCAGGTAGTGCCGCGTCGGCGCCGGTCAGACCCAATTGCTGATTGTCATCAAATCCAATCCACACGGCACAAACAAGATTAGGCGTGTAGCCCACAAACCAACCGTCGCGAGAGGTGCCGGTCTTGCCCGCTATCGCCGTTCCGTTCAAAGCACCACGGGCTTTGCGAGCGGTCCCATGATCGATTACTGCGGAGAGCATATTCGTGATCATGTAAGCGGTTGTGGGACTGATGACCTGCAGATGAGGGTTTTGGTTCCTGCTAAGGTGCGTCGCTGGCGGCTCTCCCACACTTGCAATTATTTTCGGCTCAACCCTACGGCCGCCATTAACGAAAGTAGCATAGGCGGCCGCGAGTTCGAGCGGCGTCACTTCTTTGGTTCCGAGGGCGAGCGATGGGTAACGTTCGGGCCTCGGCAAACCAAACTGTTGAGCGAGATTGGCGATGCGTGCCAGGCCCGTCCGCAATGCGACATCAACCGTCACGACATTAAGCGATTTCACGAGCCCGGTACGCATCGTCACGTCACGCATCGAGTAGCCGCCACCATAGTTCGCGGGCCGGTAAACTCTGTTGCGATCGTAGACGAATTCACGCGGAGCGTCCGCGAAGGTTTGCACGGGCGACATTCCATCTTCGAGTGCCGCGGCATAGACAAACGGCTTGAAAGTTGAACCTGGCTGGCGCATCGCGTCAGTGGCGCGATTCAGCTGCGACTCGCCGTAATTGCGGCCCCCAACCATTGCCAGTACGTTGCCCGTTTGCGGATCGAGGGCCACAAGCGCTGCCTGAGGTCGCGCCGTGCGGTTTTTATAGGTATCGTCAAGTCGATCAAGTTGTTGCTTTAGCGCCGCCTCAGCAAGTTGTTGTAGATCGAGATCAATGGTTGTGTAAATCCTTTGACTGTTGGGCGAGGCATCAAACTGTGAGTCCGAAACTCTATTAACATAATCAACAAAATAGGGCGCAAGTGAGTTATTTGATTTAGACTGCGGACACACGACGATGGGTTCCTGGGTTATCGCTGCGGCCTGGTCAGCGCCGATCCATCCATCCCGCACCATCGCGTCCAGCACGGTGTTCCTGCGAGCTTGAATGGCTTCCGCATGCCGCACCGGCGAATAGCGCGAAGGGCCCTGAATCATTCCAGCGATGGTTGCAGCCTCAGCGAGCGACAGATCCTTCAGTTCTTTATCAAAGTAAATACGGGCCGCTTCCTTCACGCCGCGAGCTCCGACCGCACCGCGTTGTCCAAGGTAAACCTCATTGCAGTAAAGTGCGAAGATGTCCTGTTTTGAAAGTCTCCGCTCGAGGGCAAAGGCCAGCATTGCTTCTGCATACTTACGCTGAAAGGTCCGCTCCGGGGAAAGGTAAGTATTCTTTACTAGTTGCTGAGTAATAGTTGAGCCGCCCTGACCCAGGCGATCGTCGCCCGCGTTGCGCAGCATCGCACGCGCGATTCCAAATAGATCCAAGCCTGAGTGCTGAAAGAATCTATGATCTTCTATCGAGAGTATGGCGTGGACAAGAACGGGGGGGATTTCTGGATATGTAAGGGCCTCGCGCTTCGAGGCTTTCGAGAACGCGTCGTTCGAGAGAACCTCGGGTTCAAGAGTGAAGGAATCGAGCGGGCCGTCATCCGTCGTCAACTCGGAAATTTTGTTGTTGGGGTCAAAGTCGATCTTAACGATTGCAGGCCGAATGTCATTTTTTTGCTGCGGGCGAATTTCAATTGCTGATTCTGTCTCCCTAAAGCTTCCACTCCAGACATTGCTACCTCCGGATGCGACGTAGCCCGCTCGCCGCAATTCATTAATCAGGACAGGGCGGGAAAATTTCTGCCCGGCCTGAAGCACTCGCGGCGCAGCGTACAGCCCCGGCCGGCTCGTCAGGTAGCCCGTTGCCAGCCGAGCGTCGATTATTCTCGAGTAATACTTGTAGGAACGCACCAAAGAGTCGCCGCCGACAACCAGCAGTATTGCGAAGACGCCGCAAACAAAACGGAAGAGAATACCGCGTTTGCCGGAGTGGATGTCGGGGATCGGCCAGTGAAGAGCTTTCGCGGCTTGCAGCAACGAGAAAAAGCCGCGCTTTTCATGCACAGATGTAATTTCAATGGTCATAAAATGGCATATTTCCAGAAAGGTCTTCGGGACTACCACCCGCCATTGCCCTTCAGTGCTCCACGGTTATCTGAATGCTTTTTATATACTGCTAATTGAAGGTGAATTCTTGAGTCTGAAACCCATTTTGTGATTACCACCAGGAGGTAGATAGCTCATCGGAAAAAGCGGGCCGTTCGTACTTGCGTTGACTTAATGGTTCTTTATAATGCAGAGCACCGCTAAAGCGAATCTAGATTCGAGGTGCCCCTTTGCCTGAACCAAAACACGTTAAGGCCAAACCCGGTGATCTGCTGCTATTGACTGGCACGATGAAGGGGGCGTTTGTGCTTCGCTCGGACAAAACGCGCCAGGACTGGGAAGTTGGCGGACCATATTTTCCTGGTCGAGCCATCTACGCCCTTGCATACGACGACCGCAACGGCCGTCATCGTCTTTGGGCGGCAGTCAACAGCTCCTACTGGGGCTCGTACCTCAGCTCGTCAGACGATTTTGGGAAGACATGGACGGAACCGGAAACCTACGGCGTGAAGTTTCCCGAGGAAACCGATGCGTCTGTGAAACAGATCTGGCAAATTGCGATGGGCCATAAAGATGAGCCCGATACGCTCTATTGCGGAGTTGAGCCCGCCGCGCTTTTTAAATCTACTGATGCCGGCGAAACGTGGTCGCTGGTTAAGGGCCTGTACGATCATCCCCATCGTGCGCAATGGATGCCAGGCGGCGGTGGTCTTTGTCTGCACACGATTCTTGCGGATCCTTCAGACAAGAAGCGTCTGTTTGTTGCGATTTCAACTGGCGGTGTTTATCGCACCGATGATGGCGGAACAACCTGGCAAGCGCGAAACGCCGGAGTGCGGGCGCAGTTTTTGCCGCCCGAGCAACGCTTTCCAGAGTTCGGACAGTGTGTGCATAAGATTGTGAGCGATCCTTCTAACCCTCGGAAAATGTTTTTGCAAAACCACTGGGGCTTGTACAAGAGCGAGGATGGGGGCGATTCCTGGACGGATATCGCTAATGGCGTACCATCCGATTTCGGTTTTGCAATGGACGTAGATCCCCACGACGGCGGGGTCTATATCGTCCCGCTCGAGTCAGACGAGTTTCGCTGCACGCCCGAAGGGAAGTTGCGTGTCTATCGCACACGCGATGGGGGCAAGTCGTGGGTCGCTACACAAACCGGGTTACCGCAGCAGAATGCGTTAGAAACAGTCCTGCGTGATGGTCTTTCGACTGACAACTTAAGGCCGACCGGAATTTACTTCGGGACGCGAAGTGGAAAATTGTTCGGATCGAAGGATGCAGGCGACTCGTGGAGGCCCATTCTCGAAAGCTTACCGCCAGTCGTTTGCGTGAAGGCTGCAGTAGTACAGTGACGACCAAACGACAGGAAAATATTTCCAGGACCCGAAACGATTCGCAATCGGTATCCA
>JALYTI010000648.1 GCA_030854375.1 Acidobacteriota bacterium
TACGGAAATGGGCATCCTCACGCTAAACGCCAACACAATTGCCGCAGGCACTCCGTCATATCTGAGGGCAGCTATTGACGCGAGCGAAGGCAGGGAACGCATTAGCACGGAAACGTTGAATTCGCTCGTGCGCGATCCAAACGTGCTGGTCAGTTTCGCAGGCACGCCGTGGCATTCATTTGCCAAAAGCTTCGGCATGATGGGTACGGAAACAAATCCCAGAGCGGCGCGTTGTGAGTCGAAGATTGGCGATATCTACGCAGCCCTCACGATGGACGCGACAAACTTTATGTTGCGTGGAGTGATGAACGCTGACAATCCAGACACCGCCAAGATCATAAGTAAGTTGTATTCAGGTTTTCTGGGTTATGCAGCCAGTTCAATTCCGGATCCATCAGCGCAGTCGCTGCTGAAGGGTTTCGCAATCACTTCTGAAGGTGACGAAGTGCTGCTCCGCGCTGATGTCCCACAACAGATGGTGATAGAGCTGATACAGCAGAAGATGAAGCCCAAGCAAGTTGACGTGACGATGCAAGAGCCCACGGTCGTCAAGCCGGTAGTAAAAAGACGAAGAACGAGACGTCGGGGCTAAGCAAAGTTCAAAAGTGGATCCGATGTCCTCAGCGGTTGCGGTGCTGACGGCGATGATTACGCCGGCAGTGCTAATCTCCGCTTGCGGCAGCATGATTCTTTCCACATCCCATCGCCTGGGTCGCGTAGTGGATCGCGTGCGCGCATTGTCAGACAAACTGGAAGAGCTTGCCGAGAAACGTGCCAGTGAGACCAAGGAGACTACTGCGGAAAGGCAGGCGATAATCTTTGCGCAGCTGGACAAACTGACGAGTCGCGCCCGCATCCTGCAACGCTCGATGGTGACTTTTTACCTGGCCCTCGGCTTGTTTGTAGCAACCAGCGTAGCAATCGGTGTCGTAGCAATAGCGGGCAATCCGCGTTACAACCTGTTACCAGTGATTGTGGGTCTGGCGGGAGCATGTTTTCTTTTTTACGGAAGCATGCTGCTAATTTTCGAAGCCAGGTTGGCGCTAAGCACCATTCACGCGGAAATGGATTTTATCTGGCGTCGAACCACAACAGTTGCTCCCGCCGACCTGGTAGAACATCACAAACCGCATTTTGTGCATTTTAGAAGTCACGAGAAGAACAGATGACCCTGCAGGCGTCAAGTATTAGTCCCGCCTATATTGGTTTGCTCGCGAGCGGTGAATTTAGGCGTCGAGTCGAAGCTCTCGAAGCTTTGTTGGAACGGTGCACCGTCTGTCCACGCGACTGCCTCAATAACCGGCTAAGGAATGAAATAGCGGCGTGCTATTCGGGAAGGCTGCCAATCGTCTCGTCCTATACGGCCCATTTTGGTGAAGAGCCTGCGCTGGTAGGCACGCGCGGCGCCGGAAACATTTTTTTTGGCAACTGCAACCTGCGTTGTGTCTATTGTCAAAACTACCAGATCTCGCAAACACATAAAGCTCAACTCAAGAATGAGATCACACACGAACGACTGGCCGAAATAATGCTTGAGTTGCAAGCAAAGCGTTGCCACAACATCAACTTCGTTTCGCCGACGCACTTCGCTCCACAGATGGCGCGCAGCATCTTGATTGCTGCCGAACGCGGATTAAATCTGCCCATAGTCTACAACACCAACGCCTACGACTCGGTAGAAGTGCTGCGTCTGCTTGAAGGGATTGTTGGAGTTTACCTGCCTGACCTCAAGTATGCCGAAGATGAAGCCGGCTTTCTTTACTCCAAAGTAAGCGGCTACAAAGAGCACGCCCGCCGGGCAATCGCGGAAATGTTTGCTCAGGTTGGCGATGACCTGATTTTTGGCGAAGATGGTCTGTTGAAGCGCGGTTTGATTATCCGCCTGCTGGTATTGCCAAACGATATTGGCGGCGTGCGCGAGTCGCTCGAATGGATCCGAGATGAGTTAAGTTCACGCGTAGCTGTTTCGTTGATGGCCCAATACTACCCGACGAATCAGGCCGCCACCAACCAGCGCTACCTCTTGCTTTCGCGACGCATAACCGAAACAGAATGGCTCCGCGCACTCACCGCGCTCGATCAATTAGGGATGGAAGAAGGTTGGATGCAAGAGTTTGACGGCGCTGCTTACTACTATCGTCCCGACTTCACCGATGCCGCTGCGCCATTCAAAGATATTCGCGATTTCCAACCCTAACACCCGGGACGGTCGACTTATTAAGACTTATTTGGTTTGAGTTGGTGCGTCGTGTGC
>JALYTI010000649.1 GCA_030854375.1 Acidobacteriota bacterium
CCTACGAACAAACAACCAAGGACCATGCCCAACGAGAGCGAGGTAAAGCTGTTGTTGAAGGATGCGTTTACAGCCAACCCTTCGAGGTATGGAAATATCTCGCGCGTTTCCGGCGACACGGTTTGGACCGATACCGGTGTTGAGGTCAATATCGATTGGAACAGAATGAGTCTTCAGCAAAAAGGCAAAGACACTGACCGTATCGACCTGCTTTACCGTATACACTACTTACAATGGACCGGTTTTAAGAGCGTGGACAGAATCGTTGGATTCACCGGGCTCGTGCTGGTGATGGCCTTGACTACTTTAGGCGCGTGGCTCGCGTTCAAACGAAGTTGAGTAATGTCAGCTCGCGACGGCAGGTAGCTCAAATCTTTTGGTGATGAATTTTACGTGGGGTTAAACTTTCAAGACATCGAATGGCAGAAGGAGACTGAATCCAGTTGTACGATGCCGGCCTCTTCGATAAGCGCGCGCGCGTGAGGCGCGAACATCGCCCGAATGGTAGCGTCTTGCTTCTCGCAGTACGACGCGGATTCGCGCCACTGTCGCAAAGTATCGTTAGCTTGAATGTTGCTCATCGCTTCGACTAAACCTTCCTATTCGGCAACTCGGGTCACTTTCGTCGGGCGTGACACCCCAAAAGTGACAAGTTATACTTCTCTGCAAGTCCCCTGACGAATCAGTTGCGCTTGAAATGCGTTCCACACGCGATGCTAATTGAAGAGTTATCCGCGCGGTTGGACATGGTCGCCAGGATGCGTAGACACAGAATTATGGCCCAACAAACTCGTCAGCTCCTTATTGCGCTAATGATTGTGCTGGTCGCAAACCTTTCCTACGTGGCCTGTCAGCGGGGGTCCGAATCATCATCAGATGAATTGAAACCCCGTGCGTCAGCTGTGCAGATCGGTGAAATGGCGCCGAACTTTACACTCGAGGACCACCACAATCAGAAGGTGACTTTGTCCTCAGCTGGTGACAGCGCGCCCACTGTTCTCGTGTTCTACAGAGGTTACTGGTGACCGTATTGTGCCCGGCAGTTGGCCGAGCTGCGTTCGCTCCGGAAACCGGAAGAAAATGTGCGCGTGTATGCCATCAGTGTAGATAGTCCGGAACAAAGCAGAGACTTTGCCCAGAAGATCGCGGCAGATGGGAAGGGACCCGTGTCCTTTCAGCTGTTGTCTGATCCAGGTCATCGAGTCATAGATGCTTACGGGCTTCGAGATCCTGAATACAATGGGCAAAAGTTTGAGGGCATTCCCCACCCTGCCGTTTATGTACTCGATAAGAATCGCCGCGTTGCCTGGTTGACATTCGAAGAGGATTACAAAAAGCGCCCGAGCAATACTGAAATACGCAAAGCGCTTGATGCGCTAAACCGCTAAGGGGGCAGGCCCTCATCGGAAATTGCTAATTAGCACAACATCACTGGTAACTGTCCCGCGCGAGACGGCCAGTTGTTTGCCATCGCGTGACCAGTCGAACCAGAACATTTGATCCGCTTTGAAATTAGTCAACTGCTTAGGCGCGTCTTGCTTAGGCGCGCCTCCATCCATCGGTTGACTCCAAATATTGGATACTCCCGCGCTGGTCGCAATGTAAGTCACTGCCCGCCCATCCGGTGTCCAACGAATCAGTAACCCGATACGTGTTGGCGCGTCAAAGACTTTGATAGGCTCACCGCCTTCGAAGGGTATGAGCGCTATTCTGTTGCTTGAGTTTGCCTGGTCCTCTCTATAAATGCATGCGATGAGTTTGCCGTTAGGAGAGATAGCCGGAGACAATGTGAACTTTTCGGTTACCTGTTGAGGAGCGCCTCCATTTATGGAAACCCGCCAGAGCGTCGGTTTTCCGGCGCCCGGAAGCGTGTATAGCACCCAGTTGCCGTCAGGCGAAGTTTGCGCCAGGTTTTCGCCACTGCCGCTGGTCAACTGTTTGGGATTGCTACCATCTGGGTCCATGCGCCAGATGTTTGGAGTTCCTGCGCGGTCAGAGGTGAAAAGCAAGTAGCGGCCGTCTGGTGAAACTGCTGGCTGGGAATTGATGCGAGCGTTAGCTGTCAGTTGTGTTTGGTTGCCACCGGACTGGTCCATGCTCCATAGATCATCGTTGCCGCTGGCCTTCGAGGCGTAAATGATTTTGCCCTCGCTGGTCCAGGCAAGTCCATTCCATCCATCCCGCTGGCCCACTCCGCGGGTGATCTGCATGGCCCGGCTCGCATCTTCCGAGGGTACTATCCAAATGTTTGAA
>JALYTI010000650.1 GCA_030854375.1 Acidobacteriota bacterium
AGACCAACCACGAGAATGCGATCCCTATTGCTTGCTGTCCTGGCGGCGTACGTTGTTGCCGCGATTCACGCAGTCCTGGCGTTTCTCAATAAACGTCGCGCTCTTCAACGCGTCTCGGAATTGTCCATGGCCGCAGGCTTTGTGCTGCATACGGCTGCGTTAATTGCAGACTGGGCGCTGTATGGGCATTATCCCCTCTTCTACCTGCGCGAGACTCTTTCTTTCCTGGCCTGGACGATGGTTGCGAGTTACGGACTTGTACTCTATAGGTACCGCGCCCGACCACTCGGCAGCTTTACGTTGCCACTTGTCTCTGTTCTGATTTTCGTTGCGATTATCACGAGATCACCAAGTCCTGGCTCAGCGGAAGCAATTGGCATGTCCACCACGTGGCTTTTCCCGGTACACACGACCCTGCTATTGTTTGCTTACGCAGCATTTTTTGTGGTTTTCCTTGCCAGCGTCATGTATCTCCTGCAAGAGCGCGAGCTAAAACTCAAAACTTTCAGTGCCATATTTCATCGCTTGCCTTCGTTGACGACCGTCAATGAAATTGCCACCAGTTCGGCGGCAATCGGTCTCACATTGTTAACGGTGGGAATTGCCACAGGAATGCTTTGGGCATCGTCACGGGATGGCCGGTTGTGGCACAATGATCCAAAAGAGATCTTCGCAGCACTCACGTGGATGCTTTACCTCTTGCTGATTCTCTATCGTTCAACCTCTCATTGGCGCGGGCGCAGCGCGGCCTGGATGGGCGTCGTTGGATTTGCGCTGGTTCTCTGTACGTTCTTTGGCGCGCGGCTTATGGGTGGTTATCACGTTTTTGGAATAGTGTCGTGGACTCATCCGTCGTAAATAGAAGTTGTCGGTGTAGAACTAAAGAATGTCTATTGTCCTGGTAGGAGTCAATCACAAGTCCGCGCCTGTTCAGGTGCGCGAGCGCCTCGCGCTCACTCAGGACGCGTGCTGTGCCGGCCTGCGCACCCTTGTCGATGGCGAGGTGGTTCGCGAAGGTTTGATTGTCTCAACATGCAACCGGGTGGAAGTACTGGCTGAAACTGCAAACGGCCGGTTGAATGAAACTACGGAACGCGTCATTCAATTCCTCAGCCGAACAGACGATCTGCCTCGCTCGTTTTTCGAGTCGCACCTCTACCAGCACACGGACGACAAGGCAGTTCGACACCTCTTTCGCGTAACTTCTTCGCTTGATTCGATGGTCGTGGGTGAACCTCAAGTCCTGGGCCAGGTGCGTCGCGCGTATTCTATTGCGCTTGAAGCCGGCACTGCCGGACGAGTATTGAACCGGTTGGTCCATCACGCGTTTCGCGTCGCCAAACGCGTGCGCACGGAAACGGGCATCGGCTCCAATGCGGTATCGATCAGTTATATGGCTGTTGAGCTGGGGAAGAAAATCTTTAACTCTTTGGAAGGGCACACGGCGCTTCTAATCGGCGCCGGAGAGATGGCCGAACTCTCGGCTCGTCATCTGGTGAATGCGGGTGTGACTAATGTGTTGCTCGCCAACCGAACAGAAGAGCCGGCGCAACGACTGGCCAACGAGTTCGGCGGCAAATCAATTAATTTTGATCTACTGTCCAATTACCTTGCCGAAGCGGACATAGTTATCTGTTCGACTGCTGCCGACCACTATGTTGTTACAGAACAGATGGCGCGCGCCGCGTTAAGCAAGCGACGCAATCGGCCGTCTTTCTTTATCGACATCAGCGTTCCCCGCAATATTGATCCCGCAATTGGCAATATTCCAAATGTTTTCGTTTTCGACATAGACGACCTCGAGTCAGTGATTTCGTCGAACATTCGCGAGCGCGAGCGCGAAGCGGAACGTGCAGAGCTGATCATCGAATCAGAAATCATGCAGTTTCAGCAAGCCCTTCGTGTCCTGGACATTGGGCCGACTATCGGCGCCCTTCGACAAAAACTCCACGACATCGCCAGGCTTGAGCTATCCCGACAACGACATCGGCTCGGCCCTTTGACGAAGGAACAGGAGACGGCTATCGAGGCCCTGTTGATGTCCACGGTCAACAAAATCTCCCATCCTGTTTTGAGCCACATGCGGCGCTCTTATGGCGCCAGCGATGCCGACACGATTCAGACCTGGCGCGATATCTTCGGCCTCGAAGAATAATTCTGTCTCCCCAACCCCACATGAAGGACACGCTGGTAATTGGCTCTCGTGGTTCGAAGCTTGCGCTCACACAGGCGCAAATGGTCAAAGATGAACT
>JALYTI010000651.1 GCA_030854375.1 Acidobacteriota bacterium
GTAACACCTTTACCCGCGATAACGTGCTTCGCCGCGAGGTGTTGATAAATGAAGGCGATATCTATAACCAGAGCGCGTGGGAGTATTCGATAATCAAACTGAATCAGCTTGGGTACTTCGACCCCATCGATAAAGATAAAGACGCTGATTTCAAGACCAACGAAGAAGAAGCGACGGTTGACCTTACTCTCAAAGTAGTGGAACGGGGCCGCCAACAAATATCTTTCAATGGTGGCATCTCAGGTATTGGCGGATCATTCTTTGGGCTCGAATATTCCACTAATAACTTGTTGGGGCGAGGCGAAATACTCTCGGTCAACCTCTCAGCCGGCAACCGGCAAAAATATCTGCAGTTTTCATTTACCGAGCCCTACATCAAGAATCGTCCGATTACAGCGGGCTTTTCGCTTTTCGGCTATACGCAAAAGTTTTTCGGTGAAGGAACTTTTCTTTCGCAAAATACCGCCGCGCAACAAGGACTTTCCGGTTCTCAGATCGATTTCTTGAATGTGAGTGATGAGAATCTTTTCACCCGGACTTCCTACGGCGGTTCGCTTTTTGCGAGTGCCCCGCTTTCGGAGTTTTACCGCAAGCGTCGCTTTACTCAGTTTTCACGCGTCGGCGCTTCTTATCAGTTTTCAACGTCGTCTGTCACCGACCCCAAGGTCAATCAGGACATAAATAATCCCACCAGATTCATTCCCGTTATTTATTCCCAACCAAATATCATCACGAGTCGCGGGACAGTGAGTTTCGCCTACGATACTCGCAATGCCAGCGTGGATCCCACGACGGGAAGAGAATTATCTGTGCAAGTTGCCCTGGCGGGTCTGGGCGGAGATGTCCGTACTTATCAACCAACGCTTTCTTACACGCAGTTTATACCGATGCGGCGAAAGCGGTCGGATCATCCCGAAGTATTCGGCTTCCGTATCCTTGCCGGAACCGTCGGCAGCTTTGCGACCTCTTCGAAGGTAAGGAACTCTAATTCATTGGCCTTCGTGGATGGTGTGCCCATTTTCGAACGCTTCTTCCTGGGTGATGAATTTAGTATCCGAGGCTACAACGTTCGATCCATCAGCCCGCGCGCTCCCCTCGATACGTTTGTTACTTCCAAGAACGTAAAGCTCGCCTCCAACGCGTCGGGAGCACCAGTAGAGGTACCTGGAGTGCCGGCTTCCGCCGTCAACGTCGGTGTTTTCACCGGAGTCAGTGGCTCTAACGTGGTCCAGTTGCCGAGATCGTTTACTCCCATCGGCGCCGATACGCAGTTGCTCGGCAACTTTGAATATCGCATTCCCGTTATCGGCAATACAGTCGGGTTGGCGGCGTTTGCCGATATTGGATCAGCTTTTAACATTCGAGGTAAGAAGGACCAACTTTTCTCGAGCACCTTCCTTGACGATCAACCTTTTCTATCCACAGTCGGCTTTATCAGCTGCGAGCGGCCCGGCACCGCTGGTTTTGCGCAGGTCAGTCTAACGTCACTGGCGGCATGCAAGGTCAACACTGACCTCGCCTTGATACCGACGCTTTCGGGCCCGGCATTAGTGCTGCGCGATAACCGGCTAATAACTACTGCGGAGCTTGATGGAGCACGGGATATTCGGCCAATCGATCCAATCACCGGCTTGCCTTTCGGCTTGCAGCCAGTCTTCCTGCGAGGCCAGGCGCAAACCAACACGGCGGTCCGCGTGTCGCAGAGCCTGTTCGCCAAATTGGGAGACTATCGAGCCAGCCTGGGAATGGAAGTGAGGGTGCAAGTGCCGGTCATCAACGTGCCTTTTCGCCTGATCTTTGCGTATAATCCAAGGGCGAGAAAAGACCAGTTTATCGAGGGGTTTCCATTTGTCTTTAATGAGAAAAAGACAACCATGCGCTTCAGTGTTGGGCGCACCTTTTGATCATTTAAGGCCAACCACAACGGTGGTTTGAACAACTAAGCAGGTTGACTGACCGCCCTCAATTTTTAAGGAGCAATACAAGAAAGTTATGAAGATAGATCGATTAGTATTTGCCTTTGCTTTTGTTCTGGCCCTGGCGCTTTCGCCTGTGCTGGCGCAAACAAGACCGGGGGGCGCGTCTCAGGCCGCCGGAACAGTCCCTGAAAGCAAGATCGCTTTGATCTATTCAGATGCGTTTCTCGATGCTAAAACCGGCATCGGCCGATTCACCACCCTGGTTACTACTTTGAATCGGGAGTTCCAGCCGCGCCAAACGGAGTTGCAGTCGTTGCAGCAAAAGATTCAGGC
>JALYTI010000652.1 GCA_030854375.1 Acidobacteriota bacterium
GCCTCCATTTGTTCAAGAGTCTGTGTTTCCAGTGTTGAGATCTGTTTGCGAGCTGCATCTGCCTCACGTATAGCGGCGGTATATTCGTCCTGTTTCTTCGACGACATTAGATTGCGTTCGGCCCGCTCCACGCGCACGCGTTGCTCGGCAATTTCAGTTTCCAGTCGCGAACGCGTGTGCCTGGCTTCATCGCGGGCGTTCTCGAGGGCCCGAATTTCAAAAGCGCGCTGATCGAACTCTGTTTCGATCTCTGCGCGCCTTTCTGGTATGGCTTCTAATTCCGCTTGTAGTTTTCTTATGCTTGTATCTAGTTTTTGTAAAGCGACCAATTGCTGTAATTCCGCTTTCACTCTTTATGCTCTCCTTAAAAGATCAGGTGCGATTTTGTTGTGAATCAGGGCAATCATCACCAGAGATTATCAGGCATCCCCAGCCTGTGCGCAAGTCAGCCTCCCGGCCGTTTGTGTTTTACACCTTTGCGGCGGCTAAAAGGCGCGGCCCGCGGGAATGAGCCCAACCTGAGGCCCTTCAGCGCAGATCCCCGTAGAGATGTTGGAGCAACACTGCGATCGTGATGGCCGCAGTCTCCGCCCGCAGGGTGCGTCCCCCAAGTGTGACAATTGCCCATCCGGCCCGGACGGCTATCGCAATTTCGTCATCCGTCCAGCCGCCTTCTGACCCGACCAGGGCGGTCAGTGAATGCGAATTCGGTGGCAGCGTCTGTTTTGCTTCTAACAAGGATTGGCCGTCTCGCTCAGAAAACATCAGGCGGGACTCGGTCTGCGAACCTGTCGTTTGAATCAAAGACTCAAAAGCAATCGGGTTGGCTATCTCGGGTACCAACGCCCGGCCGGATTGTTTTGCAGCCTCGAGCGCGATTCGTTGCCAACGTGCTATGCGTTTAGTGACGTCAGATTCGTGACGAAAGCGGACGTCGGCAAGTTTGGTTACTACAGGCAAAACACGAGTGACACCTAACTCCGTCACTTTCTGTACGACCAGATCAAACTTCTCGCCCTTAAGGAGAGCAATTGCCAGTGTCAGCTGTAGCGGTGACTCCGGGCGAGTAGGATCTACTTCGGCAATGATGGTGAGCCCGGCAGAATCGCGTCGGCTTTCCTCTACTCGGCAGTGGAACTCTTTTCCTTGTCCATCGAAAACATACGCTTCCTCTCCGGGTGTCAAGCGCAGCACCTCACGCAAGTGATGCGCTTCATCTGACGCAAGAGTCACGCGTTCGGGATTGGAGGTGAAGGCGCTCGGTGGAGCGTAGAATCGGCGGCGGGTCATAATCGTGAGATAGCCAGACTAAAGAACTAACGCGATCCACTCGCCATCCTGAATGATTTGGAACGGCGCGCTCACTCCGCATTCTCGCATGCGGACCTGCATAGCCTCCAACTGCGTGTTCAGAATCCCGGAAAGGATCAGGCGGCCACAATTAACAGACAGAAGCGACGGCAACATTAACGCGATCACATCTGCAGTAAGATTTGCACAAACAACGTCTGCTGAAGCGGTTGACTTCTCAATCGTTCCGACCCGAAATGTTATGTTCTGCGTAACATCATTCAGGAGTGCATTCTCCTTCGCAATCGCTATTGCCTCCGGATCAGTGTCACAAGCTTCAATGCGTGCAACAGGAAAAAGTTTTGCCGCTGCTATCGCAAGGATTCCAGTCCCTGTCCCCACGTCAAGAAAACTGTAACCGGCAAAGTATTTCTCAATCGCTGCCAAACACAAACGCGTCGTCTCGTGCGTTCCGGTACCAAACGCCATGCCCGGCTCAATGCGAATTACAATATGATCCCTCGCATCTGGAATGTTGGTCCACGGAGGCGCGACGATAAACCGCCCCGTCTCAACCGGCTGCCAATTCTTCTTCCATTCGCCCAGCCAATCTTGATCGATAACTTCGCGAACGATGATCTCGCGAACTGAGGATGAGGGCAGCTGGTAAATGCGAAGCGCGTCGGAAAGTTCAGTCCGCAAATGCTCGCGGTTGGGAAGGGATTCGAAATACGCAGTGACGCGCAGAAGCCCGCCTTCCGCGTCATTAGTTTCCGTTCCTAACGCGCCGGCCTCCATCAGCGCGTACTCAAGCGCCTCGCGCGATGCTGCTTCGATCTCGACATCAAGCGCGTACCATAGACGTACTGAACGCCTTTCCTGTGCGGAACTCAACATTCTCCTTTTGCCAGGAAGATAATCAAGAAAACAACCCGAAAGTAACGAAAGGAAAAGGATAGT
>JALYTI010000136.1 GCA_030854375.1 Acidobacteriota bacterium
GGCCCTCGCGGAGAATCGCTACCAGGTCTTTGTTGCACAGGATACGAGACAGGCTGTCGAGCGCATGCGCGAAAACCAGTTAGACGTGGTGATCCTTGATTCGAGATTTGATCCAGTGGAACAGGGCAGCGTTTTCGTATCACGCGAAGTCAGCATCTTGAGACCTGCGCAACGTCGCCGCTTATTCTTTGTTCTGCTATCGCCCACGCTGCGTACACTCGACGCGCATACGGCATTTCTAAACAACGCTAATGCGATAATCAATGTTAACGAAATTCAGGAACTGCCCAAGCTTCTCGAAAACTTATTGCGTGCATACAATGAACTCTACAAGGATTTCAATAGCGTAATAGGTGTATCGGCGTTGTAGTGTAGTCAGTCCTTAGCCTTAAGCATCTTTCGAGGGCCACGCGGGTGGCCCTTCTTTCTTGTTTGCTCCGGATTGGCCAACTATTCCTTAACCATTTCAGACACCGCGCGGCGTCAGGAACTCTGTCGTCCAGCTGTCTAATTTGGTAAGCTTACCGCGCTTCTTAACTCCATTATTGGGGAACTTCGGCTTCATGGGTGCGAACAATTCATCGGGAGGCATCAAGTTGTCTCAAGCCACGATTGCCGTCCATGGAGGCGAACGCCCGTCGGAACAACCGTTCGGCTCGGTAGTTTCGCCCGTTTTTCATTCCGCTACATTTGCTTTCGAGGATTTTGATGAGATGCGCCGATATGCGCGCGGGGAATTGCCTGAGGCCTACTTCTATTCCCGCTACGCAAATCCCACGGTGGCAGAGGCGGAACGAAAAATCGCTGAACTAGAGGACGCCGAAAGCTGTGTAGTCACATCTTCAGGATCGGCGGCGACATTCTGCGCTTTGGCTACGCTGTGTAATGCCGGCGACGAAGTAATAGCTTGCGACTCTGTTTATGGGGGAACGATCAAAGTTCTGACAAAGGTTCTTAGCCGCTTTGGAGTTCGTTCGCGATTTATCACACTCGACGAGATCCCGCGCCTACCGGATTTTGTTCAGGAGCGAACGCGAGTTTTCTGGTTCGAAACACCGGCCAATCCGCTGAATCGAATTGTCGACCTGCGAATGGCCGCGGAGGTTTCAAGGAAGGCCAAACTGTTTTCAGTGGTCGATAACACCTTCGCCTCACCGGTTTTGCAGCAGCCGATTGCCCATGGAATTGATGCTGTAATGCATAGTGCAACCAAGTATTTGGGAGGGCATTCCGACTTGACCGCCGGAGCTGTCGCGGGAACCAAATCGTTCATCGATCTTGTTCGTCAAACGTCAGTGATGGTCGGTACGACACTCGACCCCGCCGCCGCCTACCTTCTTTCGAGAGGAATGAAGACCGTGGATCTGCGCGTGCGCACTTCTTGCGACAATGCGCTCCGCCTGGCGCGCGCGCTGCGTCAACACGCGAAAGTTGCGCAGGTTTACTATCCAGGCCTGGAGGATGATCCCGGACACACGCTTGCCAGGCAGCAGATGAAGGGATTCGGAGGCGTTGTCGCGATGGATGTGGTCGGAGGTGAGCGCGAAGTTGAGAAGCTCTTTAATTCACTGAAACTCGCGCGCACAGCCCCTTCGCTGGGCGGCGTTGAAACGCTGGCCAGCTATCCTATTTATTCATCACACGCTGGTTTCTCTAATGAACAACTCAAGGCGGCTGGGGTTTCGGCGGCTACAGTGCGTTTTGCCGTAGGCATTGAGGCGGCGGACGATATCATCGCCGACATTACCCAGTCACTCGATAAAATCTGACATTCCCATGTTCCACTGTCGACGCGGGCAAAGAGCCCTCCGCGCTCGTAGCCTGTCCCATCCGAAAGCACCAGGGAGTTTGTAGTAGATTCCATTTGTGAATAAGAGTTTCGGTAACTTTTGATGGAAATCAAACTTCTGCTCACGCTGGATCTCCGCGAACAAGCGGCATTGCAAGCGGCACTTGTCACACACGGCGCGCCCGACGCTCTTGTCACGCTTGCGTTGACGGGAGCGTGTCGCATTTCTTCTGTGGAAGAGGCTCGCCAACTGCGCAAATGGCTTGCAGAGGCGCGCACAGCCGGGGAAACAGACTTTGCTTCTTTGCATGTTATTGAGCGCGGTCTGATAGATTTTGGCTTGTGACAAAAGCTCCAACCCACCCGCGAGCGGGCGAATCTGCTAGCAGGTGCGTTTGACCTCCACCGCTTCGACAATGACTGAAATACAATTAGCTTACGGAGGAGACTCGATAAGCTTCGAGTTCGACGAAACGCGCTTCCAGGTTCTCGCCGGAAACTCAATCGATGATAAGCCACTAACTGACGTTGAGATCGGTGAAGCTTTGAGCGCCCCAGTCGCATCGCCTTCGCTCGAGGATTTGTTTTCGACTGGCGACACGGTTTTGATTGTGGTGTCCGATGCCACCCGTGCAACGGCCAGCGCGCAAATATTAAATCTTCTCGTGCGGCGACTGATTCAGATCGGAGTTTCGCCCTCAGATCTGGCAATCATCTTCGCGACCGGAATCCATCGGCAGGTCACGCCTGACGAGAAAATCGAATTGCTCACTCCCTTCATTGCCCAGCGCCTCAGAACAATTGACCATTCTGCCTACGATTCCTCAGAGATGGTTTTGTTAGGAAGGACAGAGCGCGGTACAGCAGTCGAGGTAAACCGCGCTCTCAAGGACTATTCTCATGTGATTGTCACGGGAGCGATCGGTTTCCACTACTTCGCCGGTTTCACCGGCGGTCGCAAATCGATCTGTCCCGGACTCGCCTCAGCCCGAACCATAGAGTCTACACACATGCTCGCACTCGATTTTGAAACTGGCGGCCGGCGAGCTGGAGTTGGGACGGGTCTGCTGGACGGCAACGCCGTTCACGAAGAATGCGAGCGCATTGCCGCGATGATCGATCCGCGCTTTTGCATAAACAGCGTCGTTGATGACCGTGGTCGAGTCGTACGCATTCACGCCGGCGACTGGCGGATGGCCCACCACGCGGGCTGTGCCGCATATCTCGCTGATCATTCAACGACGATCGACTCCAAACGAGAACTCATTATCGTCAGTTGTGGTGGTCTGCCCTACGACATCAATCTCATTCAGGCACACAAAGCTCTGGACATGGCTGCCCACGCTTGCACCGATGGTGGCGTGATCGTTTTACTGGCCGAATGCCGTGACGGCCTGGGGCAATCAACTTTTCTAAAATGGTTTGCCGACAAAGATTCGCGGGCCCTTGCGACCCGCTTGCGTGATGCTTATGAAGTAAGCGGCCAAACCGCCTGGTCTTTATTCTCTAAAGCAGAACGTTACGAAATTCATCTTGTCTCGGAATTGCCGGATGACGAAGTGCGGCGCATGCGAATGTTTCCCGCCCACTCGTTGGATGAGGTGCTGGATACCGTCGGTCGGGAAAGGGGCGGGTACATCCTGCCGCGCGGAGCGGCAGTCTTACCCCGGCTTGAGTCCAGCTAGCCGGCATTTTTTTCGGAGCCGGGCTTTGCTGCCGGGCGGTCTACACCGTCGCCTCAATTGATTGATTAAGAGCACGTGTCGGCACTAGAATCGAGAGACGACAATCGACAATGCGGCGACTTGGCAGCTGAACAAGGAGACTAATACTAAATGAAAACCATTATGCTATGTGCAGTAGTTTGTCTAAGCACCTACTGCGTGGCGGCACAGCAACCGGCAGGCCCAATGGAAAGACGTGTGCCGCTCACGGAAACAGCCGCCGCGCTGGACGGCGCGGGCGCGCCGGCACTCGAAGCAACTTTAAGAACGACGTCTCTTAACGGCGCAGACGACTCGCCCGTCACTAATATTCGTCTTGTAGTAAAAAACTCCAGTAGTGTTCCCTACGCGTTCGTTTCCGGGTTGGTTACTTTTTACGATAGTTCTGCCGTGCGTTGCGGAGAAGGTTTATTCAAAGCGGATGCACTCGCGGTGAATGAGGCATTTGAAACGGATACTCCAGGCATCCGCATACGCTGCGCGCCGACGACCTGGCGAATCGTGGCTACTAATCTGCTTCCCCTGGGTCCGAGTGTCCTGACGTCGAATACAGTCGAATCGGCCGTTACCGCCGCAAGCCGCTCGAGTTCGAATTTGATAATTAGTGTGGATGGCGAGGAGCATCCGATTCAAATCGATAAGCCGATGGTCCTGACTTTGGGAAACGTTCAGCGAACAATCGTAGTACGGGAAGCACCGTGAAAACCTTGAACCTCTTCCATCCTTGACCAGCTAAATTTTGAGTTTTAGGATTACTCCAAAGGATCGTATTAACTAGAAAGCAGGGTAGTTTTATGGCTGAGAAGCGAGAAAATAAATGTGCGCACCCCGCCTGCGGTTGTCCGCCCCAAAAGGACAGCAAGTATTGCAGCGAGTACTGCAAGGATGCCGAAAAGGCCCATGTCCTGGAAATAGGTTGCGGTTGCGAGCACGCCAGCTGTTAGACGTCTCGAAGACGCCGATATACCGTAGCAGAGACCATCATTAATCTGTTTTAGGCAATTACGTCTTTCCGTAATTAGCATTGCAATAGACTTGCGAGTTCCGCCCGCTCGGCAAGATCTAACAACAAGGCGATGTTTTCGACGAAGCGGCGACGCGAGATGTCGCGTCGCCGTTTTTCTTTAGTGATGACACAGCAGCCGCATAAGGACGGTTGGGGTAGCCGTTTGTTGCTCCCGATCCCAGAGCGCTAAAGTATCAAGGGAGAATCCAAATATGCTCACCGCTCTAATTGAACTTCAGCGCCTGAAACGTATCGAGCGTACTGGTTGGACACTTCGTGGTCTTCCACAAGGAACCGAGTCGGTAGCCGCACATTCCTTCGGGGTGAGTGTTACAGCGATGATGCTGGCGGACGAAATCAAAGCACGCGGCCTCGATCTCGATATAGAACGGGTACTCCGAATGGCCCTGCTGCACGATTGGGCCGAAGCCCGCGTCGGCGACATGCCGAGAACAGCAACAAATTACTTTGGCGCCGCCGCGCGCAAGAGCGCTGAAATTCAAGCGTTCACCGATATCATTCGCGGGTTGGGGGCGGCCGAGCCGGCATATGAAACTCTTTTCAAGGAGTATGAACAACGTAACAGCTTGGAAGCTCGCCTGGTCAAGGCGGCCGACGTGATCGACTTGCTGGTTGAGGCCTATGCGCTGGAGCGCGCGGGAGCCAGGGGCCTCGACGAATTCTGGGAAGTTGCCGACGATGCCGACTTTCAGCTACCGGCAATCGCTCACGAAGTCGTTAGCAAAACGTTAAAGTCACTGTTAGATGCTCGACGCAAGATCGTAGCGTAGTGACTCGATAGTTTAGGAACACGATGCTCACTTTTCTTTTCGGATCGATTACTTTGCATGACGCGTTGCTTGCCGCGGGGCTGTTCCTGATCACGTTCGTATTCAGCCTGGCTATAGTTTCTTTTATTCTTGTCAAAATTCCAGCCACTTATTTTCGGAAGGACCATCCGAGGGAGTTCTGGCCGAATCGATCAACCAGCGTTCGCTACCTGGGCGTGATCGCGAAGAACGTTCTCGGCGTTCTGCTCGTCGCGCTCGGAATCGTAATGTCTATTCCCGGTGTACCCGGCCAGGGCATTCTGACTATCCTTCTCGGCATAATGCTCCTGGATTTTCCGGGGAAACGTGATCTGGAAAACAAACTGGTGAGTAGACCACACGTTCTTAAGGCCATTAACAAATTGCGGCACCGATTTGGCAAACCAAGTCTGGTGCTTGATTAGCACAATGTCAGCTTTGTAGTGCGGTGACCTGTCACCGAACTCTCAAAGAGAGACAGTTTCCAAACTAACCCACAACCTTCAAAAGCCACTCGTTGACAAGGAAAAACGTCTTTGTTAGCTTGAGCCTTTATTTTCAAACCCTGGTAGCCTTTCGGGAGCGCTTGTAACACTGTGGAGTTTTGTCGAGACCCCTCTTCATGCCGAATCTAACCGTTGCTCAACCGCGCTCCCTTTCACAGCTGTCATTGCTTTCAATCCTAGTCCTCGCCTCTGTCTTCGCGGGCGGATGTGGAATTTTTGGCACTCACAAAAAGATCCAGGTACCGCAGCTTCTAAACCCACTCGCTGAAGCGAATACTCCTCAACTCATAAGCGAAATTAACCGGCTGGCCGCAATACGTTCCATTCACGGAAAAGTCGACATTGAATTCGAAGACACGTCCTTCGCCGAGGTAGGCATCGCCGACAAATATCGACAAGCTGACGGTACCGTTACCATCCAACGACCTGGCAACATTTACCTTATTATCCAGGTGCCTTTTATCGCGAAAGACATCGCTCAAATGACCTCCGACGGTGGAGGTTTTCGAGTAGCGGTGTTGCAAGGCGATGAGAAGTATCGTCGTTTTGTGAAAGGAACGAATAACGCTGTCTACGAAAAGCTGGACATGAACGGAAAGACCGAGCCGGACAAACGCA
>JALYTI010000137.1 GCA_030854375.1 Acidobacteriota bacterium
CTCCCATGCCGCGCGCCCTTAGCGCCACTCCCTTGCCACACCAGCCGTAACCCACCACCACGATATTTCTTCCTGCCAGAAGAATGTTTGTGGCGCGAATGATTCCATCGAGAGTGGATTGCCCGGTGCCGTACCGATTGTCAAAGAAATGTTTGGTCTGCGCATCATTCACGGCGATCGTCGGGAAGCTCAGAACGCCCGCGATCTCCATTGCCTTTAACCGCTGAATTCCCGTAGTTGTCTCTTCAGTCGATCCAATCAACTCTTTAACCTGAGCAGCACGCTCCTTGATGAGAGTGGCAACGACATCGGAGCCATCATCGATGATTATGTCCGGATGGAAATCGAGAGCTGTGCGCACATGCCGGTTGTAGGTTTCAGTCGACTCGCCCTTAATTGCATATACCGGTATGCCCCAGTCAGAAACCAGTGACGCCGCGACGTCGTCCTGAGTCGAAAGAGGATTAGAGGCAATCAGAACTGCTTCCGCGCCACCCGCTTGAAGAGCGCGCGCTAGATTGGCCGTTTCGGTTGTGATGTGGGCACAGGCAACCAGCCTCACGCCCTTCAGCGGCTTTTCGTCATTGAAGCGTTCGCGGATTAAACGCAGCACAGGCATTTCCCGTTCGGACCATTCAATGCGTTGCTTGCCCTGCCTGGCCAAGCCGATATCTTTCACGTCAAACTCGAGCGAGCGTGTTGCACTCATTACTAAAATTATCCTTTTTTGCTAATTATGATGTCAGGCCAGGATGTTTGATTTTGAAATACTGAATCTTCCTGAAGGACTAAATTCCCGCAGCGGCACGAAGTGATTCAGCCTTGTCGGCTTTCTCCCAGGTGAAGCCGTTTCCTTCCCGCCCAAAATGGCCGTAGGCGGCCGTGGCCTTATAGATAGGCCGGCGGAGATTCAACTCCTCCATGATCCCTCGCGGCGTCAGTTCGAAGTTGTCGCGTACGAGCTTCGCCAATTGGCCCTCAGTAAGCCTTCCCGTTCCCTGTGTATCAACCAGTACGGAAACCGGATCGGCAACACCGATTGCGTAGGCAAGTTGAACGAGGCAACGATCCGCCAGTCCGGCCGCGACAATATTTTTCGCGACGTAACGAGCCATGTACGCGGCAGAGCGATCAACTTTCGTGGGATCCTTACCTGAAAATGCACCGCCACCGTGTGGAGCATAGCCGCCGTAAGTATCAACGATGATCTTGCGACCGGTTAAACCGGCGTCGCCTTGCGGTCCACCTGTGACGAATCGACCCGTGGGATTTATGTGAAGCTTTGTGTCTTTATCGAGTAACTCCGAGGACACAGTTTTTCGGATCACTTTTTCTTCAATTTCCGCACGCAGTTGTTCGTTGCTAACATCGGGGTCGTGCTGAGAAGAGATTACGATTGCGGCAGCGCGGAATGGCCGGCCATCGCGATACTCGATAGTGACCTGAGACTTTCCATCAGGTCTTAAATAAGGAAGATCTCCTGCCTTGCGTGCCTCGGAAAGCCGCCGCGCCAGCAAGTGGGCCAGCTGTATGGGCAAGGGCATTAGTTCAGGAGTTTCATTGCAGGCAAACCCGAACATCAAACCCTGGTCTCCGGCGCCGCCGGTGTCAACACCCATAGCAATGTCGGGCGACTGCCGGTCAAGAGCAGAAAGAACACTGCAGGTTTCAGAGTCGAAACCAAACTTCGCTCGGGTATAACCAATGTCTCGAATTGTCTCGCGAGCCACTTTCGTGTAGTCCACGCGCGCGCTGGTAGTTATCTCACCGGCAATAACAACCAGTCCCGTCGTGACTAAAGTCTCACAAGCGACGCGAGCAGTGGGATCCTCGGTCAAGGCCGCATCCAGCACTGCGTCTGAGATCTGGTCGGCTATTTTGTCTGGGTGGCCTTCAGTGACGGACTCCGACGTAAACAAGTAACCTGATTCAATACTCAAGTAGGCTCCTCCGTGATAGCGAAAAACTAATGATATAAAAAGACCGCGTAATGTAACAGTCAGCCTTCCGAGTGTCAAGGCGACAGCATGGCTTAGAAGTGGGTATTTACGGGACGGAAGACGCTATTCCGGCGGAAGGGAATCGAGGTATTCGTCATACTTATCCCGTTCTTTTGACTCTTGAATTTTGAACACGAAAAGATACTTTCCAGACTCATCTTCCGAGTGACGAACTAAAGTAGCGGAGAGTCTGACATACCCCACGGGGAGCGCTAAAGTCATTTGCACTTGCTTTCCCAGATTCGAAGCGTCAACGCCGTATGTTTCATTTGATGGAAGTAAAACGGCGACCGCTTCCCGGCTGAGATCCTTCACATATCCCAAAAATGCTTGCTCGCGAAAATCTTCGTCACTTAAGCGCGACAAAACGCTGCAGGCAACCCATGCCTTGAAGCGGGGCACAGCTCGACGATCTTCGTTAGGCGGTCCACTCAAGAGGGAGACTCCTGGAAAAAGTAAGTGGGCACGTGCCTTATATCACTAATCCAACAGGGCTTCAATCAAAGGATTCCGCGCGTGCCGCCGCCGGCGTGACTCATTAGACGCGCGGACAGTCGCTATGGGACGCGCCAATAATCACAATGTGGACACGCACTAGCACGGCGAAGACGCGCGAATAGTTACAAACTGGTGGCGCCCGGTAGTTCACTGAGATTGTGGCGCTTTTGTGATGGACGCGTAACGGCTCTGCCGCACCCTTTGCGGAAAGCCTCCGGCTTTCCGGGAAGTTTACTTTAGTTATGGCGCGAGGCTTTGCCTCGCCAATCAATGGTGAGGTAAAGCCTCACGCTGAAAGAACGTGGGATGCTGCGGAAAGCCGGAGGCTTTCCGCAAGGATAGCGGCTGAGCCGCTAACCGCTGAGCCGCCATCCTTAGAAACACAAGTGACACTGCAAGTACCTACATACCGATGCCCTTAAGATGGTACCGCTCAGTATCGTAATGTCGCGCAACGTCCACCGTGTTGATCTTTCCTAAAACCTCCGAGATGCCTACAAGAGATAACTCGCATGCGGGTGCAATTCCGCGAGCTGAAACCATCATTCCGAATTGACCTTCAGCCACCGCATCGGCGGCGCGCGCTCCAAAGAGCAACCCCATGATGCGATCAATCGGGCTCGGTGGGCCGCCCCGTTGTGGATGGCCCAGCATCACTGCGCGTGATTCGTAAGGCGTTTCACTCACAATTCTCCGGGCCAGCACCTCACTAATTCCGCCCAGTCTCCTGTGTCCGAACGCGTCACGGCGATCGTCAAGCGTGATCATTTCACCATCCTCAGCGCGCGCTCCTTCGGCTACGACAATTACAGAGTAACGTGGCCGCTGAGCTCTCGATCTAATAGCGCCGGGTTCCCCAAGCCGATCTCGAAGGAGATGAAAAACTCTTTCATAGCGAAACGGATGTTCCGGTATGAGGATGAGGTGCGCCTGACCTGCAGCGCCGGACCACAGAGCCAGATGTCCAGCGTGGCGTCCCATCACTTCGACAATCTGAACCCACCCATGTGAACCAGCCGGCGTGCGCGACCGTTCAATCACCTCCGAGACATTACGCAGTGCGGTGTCAAACCCAAGCGTGTAATCAGTGGCGGCCAAGTCTTTATCTATTGTCTTGGGTACGCCAACGATAGGTATTCCACTCAGCGCCAGCCTTGCGGCGACGCCAAGGGTATCTTCACCACCACATACAACGATTGCATCAAGCTTGAGTTTCTTAATGTTCTCAATTACCTCTTCCGACCGGTCTTGCGACTCGCCGTCTTCGGTCAACTGCTTAAAAGGATTTGTTCGGGACGAGCCCAGGTTGGTTCCACCATCGCGATCCCAGCGACGCACTGTTTCGCGATCCAGTGGCAAAACTTCAGGCAGAGGATTCAGCAAACTCCTCCAGCCATCGAATAAACCAACAACCTTTTGCCCGAGTTCTGAACCGCGATAAACCAACCCTTTTATTGCCGGGTTCAATCCCGGAGCGTCGCCCCCACCGGTCAGTACTCCAACTCTCGTTACTTTAGACATCAGTCTAGTTATCCTTCTGAAGAAAACGTATTTTTAGTACTTCAGAATTATGCCGCATAAAAGGTTGTATTTATAAGGTGGCAGGTACGGGTGCCCTACGCATCGCTGGAACAAATGCAATCATACGGTTGCATTTAAGTAAGCGCCGGGTTAATATGCAGCCTGGAGGTTGCATATGAATGAGTCAACGGATAGCATTGAAAGAGAAATCCTGCTCAAGGCCCCGCGCTCACGCGTCTGGCGCGCGCTATCCAATGCCGAGGAATTCGGTGACTGGTTCGGGGTGGCGCTCAAGGGGAAAACTTTTATAGCAGGGAAGCGTGTGCAGGCACAGATCACGCATCCCGGCTACGAACACGTTGTTTGGGACGTGTTGATCGAACGCCTGGAGCCGGAGCGATTGCTCTCGTGGCGCTGGCATCCGGCCGCGGTCGAACGATCGGTCGACTATTCGAAAGAACCAACCACACTGGTCGTATTCGAGCTGAAGGAAGTGGAGGGTGGCACATTGCTTACCGTCGTCGAATCCGGCTTTGACAGCTTGCCGCCGTCGCGCCGGCTGAACGCTTTTCGCATGAACAGTGGCGGCTGGGACCAGCAGATGCAAAACCTCGAAAAACATGTCGCCACGCGTTAGCACGGCTTCAAAGGATGTGCGGCTGAAGAAGTCGGCGCTGCGGAATGTGGCGCCGATCTTCGCGGCCCTTGGCGATGAGACGCGCCTGCGTCTCATCGCTGTGCTGTGCGCCGGCGGAGCGATGTCGATCGCACAACTCACGTCTGGAACGGAAATCACGCGCCAAGCGGTCACGAAACATCTGAACGTGCTCGCAGATGCAGGCATGGTACATGACGTCAAGGTAGGACGTGAACGCCTGTGGGAGTTCGAGCCAACGCAGCTGGAGGAGGCCCGCCGCTCGCTCGATGCGATCGGGCGACAGTGGGACCAGGCACTGAACAAACTCAAGATGGCAGTGGAAAGTTGATTTGCGGTGTTATCGGACGCGACTCTTACGCCCCCAACTCCTGAGACCGCGACTGACTAACCGCAGGTAAGGGTCCTTGCTCCAATCCCTCTTCCTTTTCCTTTTCTTACATAATATATATTATCAGACGCAAGCGGTATAACGGTGTTCAGGCCATTCGACGCGACTCTAAGAGTGTGGGTCGCCGGGGTTCCGGCTTCTCTTTCATACGGCCCCCAACGTTAAGCCAGCTTTGGGTCTGTGATGGGTCGCTTGGGACTGACGCGGAGGCATAGCCTCTCGGGAAACGCCCTTTCCGGTAAGCCGTAGGCTACCGCAAGGAAGACGGCAGAGCCGCGAATGGTTTAGCGAGCTTTTGTGCAAGCCAGGCTTGGTTGCCACATCGCGCGGCGAGCGGGCTGGCTTGACCGCGTTTGTGGCCACGTCTTAGAGTGGCGAATCCTTTTTCGATTAACCGGTTCTAGAGAGGCTTCTGCTCTGTGGCGATCAAAATTGAAAATCAGTCTGAGAGAAAGTTACCGCAAGATACTATAGGTCAGATCGAGGATGCGTTTGACAGCCTGCCACGAGAACACACTCGCGGGCTTGAACGCATAAGGTTGGTTGAGTTCATATCCGACCCGCGGCTTAAGAACACGTTTCAAGCTTCTGAGCTCCCCGGCCTCTATCATCCACGGCAGGGCCCGAAAGCAGCCTGGCTAGAGGTAGCCGTGGGCGTTCTCCTGCCGGGTAACAAACCAATTCATAAGCGCATAATTCCCCGTCTTTCGTTCAAGGGTAATCTGGCAGCGACAATTTTCTCGCTTGTCGGGCAGCACTATCATTTCACGTTAAAGCATTCGCTTAAGAAGAGTCAGTTGGAACCGGCGGTAAGAACGTACACCGAGAAACAGTTGAAAGCCTGGAACGAGAAGAAGCACTCGTTCCGTGCTCGGCTTTTCAAGCCCTTACAGCCAACGCTGGAGCGATGGGCCAAGGGATTACAAAAGCGAGCCGCAGCTGAGAAAAAGAAGAGTGTGAGTTCCAGGTAGTAGTTCTTTCCCATCGAGATAGGCCGCTCTTTGGAGTGCGGCGGCTTGGCGCCGCTTTTCGTCCAGAGCCATTCAACATTGAAAAGCTGCGACAAGTCGCAGTACCGCAAGGAGTGGCATCTCTTCAGCGCAAAACGAAGAGCGGGGGCAAGCCCGCCTTCCCAACCCCGAGCTGATCTTATTTGAACCGTGCTTACTTAGGTGAATGCCTGGTTAATTTGAAGAGGTTACGGGATTCACTTCCGAATCGAGATCGTTCTAACTGAGCGGATCATCCTTGTTCAGATCCGTGGTTGCCGCTATCAATGCTTTTGGCGACCGACCTCAATGCCTGGGCAATGTCGTGGGAGTCAACATTCGTTCTGCGGAAGCGTACTTCCAAACTAAACTCTTTTTTCGGTGAGACATATTT